>JBLYYV010000153.1:0-3276 GCA_048550095.1 Gammaproteobacteria bacterium | reverse complement strand
TCTTTCCTGGCGGCGCTATCCGGCATCGGGTGCCTCCTGCGCGTGCGGATCGTCGCCGGCCTCGGTCGTGAAGATTGCGAGTTCCGGACAGATCAGGTCGCAGAAGCGACAGTGCACGCAAGCCGATTCCTTGCCCTGGGCCACGACCGGATAGTGGTATCCCTTGGCGTTGATGTCGTCCGAATAGACGAGCATTTCGGCGGGGCAGTAGGTGATGCAGAAGCTGCACTCTTTGCAACGCTCAGCGATCACGTGCACGCGACCGCGCGGGACTTGTGCCGTCGACAGGTCCATGGGTTGGCGCTGCGCTTTCGCTTCCGAATTCGTCAATTGGAACTCCGGATCGTGGGCGATTCGTGATCCGCCCGACTCCGCCCAATCTTAGTCCGAATACATCGCGCGGTGATACGCAATCGTGTAGGTGAATACCGCAAGACCATAGATCCGGCGCCAGTGCGACAGAGACTATTTCATTGGGGGCCTGACGGGTGTCTGTGACCACGGAGGACGGCTTGGATTAAACGCGACATAAGGATAACCTGAACGCCATGCCACACCTTAAACTCACCGTTCTCAGCCTGCGCTATTCGTCGTGGTCCATGCGCCCGTGGCTCGCGCTCACGCATGCGGGCGCGACCTTCACCACGGAAACCGTCGAACTTGCGCACATGCAACAACAGGCGGATTTCTCGTCGGGCACGATCGACCTGACGAACATCGAACCCACGCCAATGGCGGACCGTCGCGCGCTGGGTAGCGTGCACGGTTTGTTTCCGGTACTGCGGGTGGACGACATGCCGATCCACGAATCGCTCGCCATCTGCGAGTACGTGGCCGAAGCATTTCCCGCTGCCGGTCTCTGGCCCGAGGACCCCGTGGATCGAGCGCAGGCCCGGGCTATCAGCTGCGAGATGGTGGGCGGCTTCGCGAACATGCGGAACCAACTGTCATGCCATCTGTTCGGCCGCGTGCCCGGCTTCGTGCCGAGCGCCGAGACGCAAACGGATATCGACCGGGTATTCGAACTCTGGAGCGCGTGCCTGGAAGATTCGGGCGGCCCGTTCCTGTTCGGCCGCTTCAGCATCGCCGACGCGATGTATTTTCCGGTGCTGACGCGCCTGCGCACGTACGATATTCCACTCGCGGCAACCGTCGCGGACTACGCACGAGCACTCGACAACCTGCCCGCCGTGCAGAAGCTGCTCGACGTGGCGCGCACCGAACCGCGCACCGTCATTTACGACGACTACGTTCGCGCGCTCGGCGGCGACCCCGACGCGGCGCTCACCGGCTGATTTGCGACGGACGCCGGGTGTGTTTTTCCGCATCAGGAAATCGACCCGGCAACTTTTCGTCGCCGAATGAACTCCGGCGCTCGCACGATGAAACGTAATCGATCAGGTGATGCGGCGTTCGCCGAACTCGTCGACTCGGTCGCGGGGTGCCGGATTTGCGCGGAACACCTGCCGCTGGGACCGCGCCCGGTCTTGCAAGTCGATCCGCGTGCGAAGATCCTGATCGCGGGGCAGGCGCCGGGACGACGCGTCCATGAAAGCGGCGTGCCGTTCGACGACCCGAGCGGCGACCGCTTGCGCGACTGGCTCGGCATCTCGAGGGAGGCGTTTTACGACCCGGCGCAGGTCGCGATTTTGCCGATGGGCTTCTGTTTCCCGGGCACGGGGAAGTCCGGCGACCTGCCGCCGCGACCGGAGTGCGCGGAGGCTTGGCGCGAGCAACTACTGGCATCGCTGCGCGAAGTTCGACTCACACTGGTAATCGGCCAATACGCACAGCGTTGGCACTTGCCGGACACGCGCGCGAACCTGACGGAGACGGTGCGCGCGTGGCAGGAGTACGCACCGGACCTGATGCCGCTGCCGCATCCGAGCCCGCGCAATAATATCTGGCTCAAGAAGAACCCGTGGTTCACCGAAGCGCTGCTGCCGAAGCTGAAGATTTCCGTGCGGGAAGCGCTGGCGGGGTGATGGTGGTGTCTGACACCGAGACTAAGTGAACGAATTGACCGAACCCTTTGAAGTCCACGTGCAGGTTGAATCATCGGCCGACAATCCCGTCGACCTGCTGCATGACGCCACCGGTCTTTCCAGGCAACGCATCAAGTTGGCGATGACCCGCGGCGCGGTGTGGCTGACTCGCGGCGGCAATTCCCGGCGACTGCGGAGAGCGAAGCGAAAACTCAAGGTGGGCGATGAGTTGCACCTTTACTACGACGAGCGTGTGTTGGCCGAGGTGCCACCCGAGCCGACGCTGATCGCCGATGTCGGTGGCTATTCCGTGTGGCGCAAACCCTGCGGTATGCGCTCGCAAGGTTCGAAGTGGGGCGATCACTGCACCGTGATGCGCTGGGCCGAACAGCATCTTGCGCCGGAGCGCACCGCCTATACCGTGCATCGACTCGACCTGGCCGCCAACGGGCTCATACTGGTGGCCCATTCCAAAACCGTTGCGGCGGCGCTGGCGCAGCTGTTCCGGGAGCGCCGGATCGAGAAGCACTACCGTGCGGTCGTGACCGGGGATCTAAGCGGCCAGCCCGATCGGGTGCGGATCGAGCAGCCGATCGATGACAAGGTCGCGCTCAGCGAAGTCTCGTTCCGGCAGCTCAGTGCCGACGGCCAACGCTCATTGGTCGACGTGCGTATCGAGACCGGTCGCAAGCACCAGATTCGCCGGCACCTGGCGGCGCTGGGGCACCCCGTTTGCGGCGACCGCTTATACGGTACGGGCGAACAGGATGCGGTCGACCTGCAATTGACGGCCTGTCGCCTGGCGTTCCAATGCCCGGTCACCGATCGGCCGGTCGTGTATGAGCTCGCTGACGAGTGGTTGCCGGTGGTTTAAAAGTTACCGGATTTGTTTTTGCGTATCAGGAAATAAGTCCGCCGGCGTTTTCCGCTATCGGTTCGCTCGCGGCTTGGCTTTTGCTTTCCGCTTCTTCCCCGCCCTGGCGGCATGTTTCTTTTTCGGCTTCACCTTGCGCTTGGACTTTGCCTTCAGCGTGAGCCTATCCTTCTTCTTTATTTTCTTTTTCTTCTTTTTCGCCTTCGCCTTACGCTGCGATACAGGCTTGGCGCTTTCCGTCGGCTTCGGTTTCGCCTTGTGCTTCGACTCAGGCTTGGCGCTGTCCTTCGATTTCGGCTTCGCCTTGTGCTTCGACTCAGGGTTGGCGCTGTCCTTCGGCTTCGTTCTCGGCCTCGCCTCGCCCCCGGACTCGGTCTCGGGCTTCTCCTTCGGCTTGGGCTTCGCCCCGCCCTTTCT
>JBLYYV010000152.1:0-2782 GCA_048550095.1 Gammaproteobacteria bacterium | reverse complement strand
TCAGCAACTCGAGCACGCCATATGTTTTCAGCGAGTCCGTGGTACCAAGCCGCCGCTGTAGCCAGAAGGTTATCGGACGGCTGACAAGCGCACCTATCCCGAGGCCGCCGATAAAATTGCAGACCACTAACGCGAACGTCAGGTTCGTCGAGCCGAACCAGTCCGCAAATACGCGAAACCAGACAACCTGGTAGCCCAGGCTGATAAAACCCGATAACGCATAAAACGGAAATATCAATCGCATGGATCGCTCCGCGGAAACAGGCCGAATAGTGCCAGAAAAGCAGTGCTGTAGCAGCCGGTCAGGTTGATGTGGACTCGCGCATTCGGGCTAGCGCGTAACCCGATTCGTCCGCGCCAGTGGGCCGTCGTTCCACCGTACGCCGACGGTCAGAAATACCGCGTCGTCTGCGTCGATGTCCAGGCGCGTGCCGGCGCGGTCCGTAAACTCGTGGCGGCGGGCAAATTCCCACGCCAGCGACAGGTCTACTAACACGTTATGCATCACTTCCAGGCTCCACCAGGCCTCGGCGCGCCATGCCTCGACGCCGTAGTCGAATTCAGTGACGAGATCGTCGTCGAGCACATGCCACTCGAACCCGGACGGGTACAGGCGCAGCGTCACGGTCTGACGATTCGTGATCTGCCATTTGACATCCGAGTCTGGAAACGCGATTCGCGCGATCAAACGTTCGGACGGCTCATACCGCAGGCCCGCGACCGGATAGACTCGGGCTTTGCCGAAAGAACGATCCCAAGCCGCGCCGATGAGCCAGGTCGTTGCGGCGCCGCTCGATCTTCCGGCCTCGATCTGCGCTGTCGCAAAGAAGTCTTCGCTGGAAGACTGGGACGGAATATCCTTGAATACATTCGAGGACGTTGCGACACCCGGAGCGATGAATGCATCGACGAACCATTTTCCGGAAGCTGCGCGCAACCCGAGCGGAACCTGGAGCCGGTGCTGATCGCGATTGCGGCTGTCGAGACCTTCGTAACTGTAGCGGTTGTACTGGTAGTCGAGTCCCAGGTCCAGGCGTCCGGCGTCCGGGCCGAAGCCGAACAGCCCGATCGTCAGATGTGTCTCCTTCGTGCCCAGATTGGCGTCGACGTTGCCTTCCAGCCCGGTATCGTCGGCCAGCGCATACGACCCCGTCACGTAGGTCTCGGGGGTCGCGACTGAATTGTCCGCGGCAACGGATGCGCAGACCAACAGAGCGATGGTGCCGATATGACGTGCGTCGTTCGAGATTCGGCTGAAAGGAGGAGGCCGGAGCGCGGAGGTCGTATTGGTCACCGCGCCTTCACGGTTACGTCGAGCTCCAGCTCTTCGCCGTCACGTTCGACGATCGTGCTCACCGTGTCGCCGGGCGACATCGATTTCAGCAGGTCGGTAAACGACTGCAGGTTCTCGACTGCAGTCCCGCCCATGCTTTTCAATACATCGCCCGCTTCGATGCCGGCGGCCGCGGCCGGTGAGTTTGGGACGACCGATTCGACGCGGACGCCGGCACCCTGGTAAGCAAAGTCGGGTACCGTGCCGACGGAGACGCGACGGCCGCCCTGTTGGCTGGACCGGCTGGGTGCTTTCGGACCGCCGGTCGTGTCGATCGTGACGGTCAACGGTTCCGGGCGCTGCGCCAGGTAGCCTACGGCTTCCTTCGTGAAGACGGCGATCTTCACGAGCCCGTCTGCATCGATTTTGTCGACCGTATCGGTCGGGCGATGATAGTCAAAGTGAGCGCCGCTCGAGATGTGCACGCCCGGCACGCCGAGTTCGGCGAAGGCTTCCTGGTCAGATGCCGCGAAGTCACCGGTTACGAGTGACGACTCGATGCCGGTCGTAAAGCCGATGCCGCGGAATACGTGTTGCCATTCGGTCGCCGACCCGGCGCCGAATACCGAAATCTTTTTGTTGCCGAGGCGGCCGACGGTGTCGAGGTTGACGATGCCGATGACGCCGGCAAGTTCCTGCGGCGACAGGGTCTTGGCGAAGTATCTGGCGCCCTGCAGACCCGATTCCTCGCCGGTGAAGGCAATGAACTTGATCGTGCGTTTGGGCTCGCCTTCGTCGATCAGGTTGCGCGCCAGCTCGATCATGACGGACACGCCGCTCGCGTTGTCATCGGCACCGTAATAGACGGCGCCGGGGCCCGCATCAGCGCGTTCGTCTGGCCACCCATGCCCGAGGTGATCGTAATGTGCCGACACCAGCACGGCCTGGCCCCCCATCGTCGGGTCCGTGCCGGGCAGCACGCCGACGATATTGCGAACGTCGTGGGGCTGTCCATCTTCGCCTTCCTCGACGCGGAATGTTTGCGACCAGCCTCCGGCATCGCCACCAGGTTGCAGGCCGATCTCGTCGAATTGACGGATGACATAGTCGGCAGCCGCCTCCAGCCCGGGCGTGCCCAGGCCGCGGCCTGCCATCTCGTCGTCCGCAAGCGCGTCGACGTGCGCAAGCAGTGCGTCGCGCGAGAATACCGGCGGCAATTCGGCGAGTGCGCTGCGAGCCGGCGGTGTGGCTGCGGCGATCGCTGTTTTCTGTTGCGCTGGCGGTCGCAGGTCGACACGCAGCGGAGAATCCGTCGCGGACCACTCGCCTTTGAGCATGTTCGATGGCTCGTCACCCGCGAATGCCAGGTACGAGTATTTGCCGTAGTGCGGGAGTTTCGATCCCATGCCGGGGAATGCTGCGGCCGGGTCGACCGTGATCCAGCCGACCGCTTTCGCATGATTCGACGGGTGGCGGCGCACGATCACGGTCGAGTGGTCCCCGAGCGGG
>JBLYYV010000151.1:0-10576 GCA_048550095.1 Gammaproteobacteria bacterium | reverse complement strand
CGGCATAGACATCCGCCTGCAGCGTAGTCCCGAGCCACGCGTTGACGGAGCCGCGGAAACTGTCGACCATGATGCTGACGCCGACCGTCGCCGAGATCGCGACGGCCAGCGCGACGATGGCGACGCCCGTGCGCGACAGACCCGAGGCGATGCCGGCGACGGCCAGGCGCGCCGACGTGCCGCCCAGTTTCGTGGCAAGCGGCGCCGCCCATATCGATGCGAAGCGCACGAAGAGCGGCACGCACAGGGCAAAGCCGAGGATCAGCATGAACACGGCCGCGAGCCCCGCGACGAGGTCCGTGCCGGAGAACAGGATGAGCAGCACGGCCGCGAGCATCGTGCCGATGCCGATCAATGCCACGATCGGCAGCGCGCGGTGCGCCCGATGCTCGAGCGTGGAACGTTTCAACGCGAGTTGCGGCGGATACGAAGTCGCCTCGATGGCGGGCAGGGCGGCCGCAAGTAGTGCGGCACCGATCCCGGCGAGCATGCCCTTGACGATCGAGAGCGTCTCGATGCTGATGCTCGTCACGTTAACGCGAAAATAGAAATCGTTGATCGAGCGCGAGACAAGGGCGAGGAGTTGTTCTCCTAGCACGACGCCCAGGATAACGCCGAGCGTCGCCGCGACGAACCCGACGAGGGCGGCTTCGACGAGGATCATCGCGAGCAGCTCACGTCGGGTGAGCCCCAGCGCGCGCAGCACGCCGATCAGCGGACGCCTTTGCAGTACCGAGAAATTCACGCTGTTGAAGATCAGGAACAGGCCGACGAGCAGGGCCAGCAGGCTCATGGCCGTCAGGTTGGTCATGAACGCTCTGCTCATCTCGGCCGTCGCACGCGTGCGCCCCGGTGCGGACAGGACCCGCGTACCGTCGGGCAACCGCTCGCGCAGTTCAGCGAGCGCGGCGTCGTCGGCCAGCCGCAGGTCGATGCGGCTCAGCCAGCCGGCCCGACCCAGCCACTCCTGAGCCGTCGCGATGTCGGCGATCAGCAGACGGTCCAGGCTGCCGTTGGCATCGCCGGCATCGCCAGGAAATAAGGCCAGCAGCTCGGCGGCGCGCGGGCGGCCGTCGGCGATCAGTTCGAATGGCGCGCCGACGGCGAGCCCGAGTTCGCGAGCCGTGGGCTTCGAGGTCGTCACGATGCCGGGCCGGGTCAGGAAGTCGCGGAACAGGGTTTCGGTAGCGGGCGTATCGGACTCCGCCGCGCTCGCTGCCGCCGTGAAGCTGCGGATCGATTGCTCGGCGAAGAGATCCACGCCCAGCAGCGATACGGGTGCCTCGTCGATCATGACCGTGCCCTCGACGACGGGCGCGATCGCATTCATGCCGTGCGTAACGCGCAGCGCAGTGTAGACGTCTTCGCTGACGCCGCGTGGCCCGCCGATGATCTGATGCGTGGCCTGGCCCGTGACTGCGTCCATCGATAACAGGAACGCTTTGCGCGCGCTCGCGTTGGCGAGATCCACTGCGACGATCACGGCCACGCCCACGCCGATGCCGAGCAGCGCAAGCACCAGCTGCCATGGGTGTCGCAGCAGGTAGGAAAAACTCGCGCGGTACGCAACCGGGATCATCGGCCCGGCGCTGCCTCGAGCCGGCCTTTGTGCAGCTCGATGATGCGGTCGCATTGAGCGGCGACCTGCGCACTGTGGGTCGCAATCAGCATGGTGCGCCCGCTTGCACGCACCAGCGTATCGAGCAGGTCGAGAACGCCCTCGGCCGTGCCGTCGTCGAGGTTACCGGTCGGCTCGTCGGCCAGCAGCACGGCCGGCCGGTGGGCGAGGGCCCGCGCGATCGCGACGCGCTGCTGCTCGCCGCCGGACAGGATATCCGGATAGCTGTCGGCGCGATCACGCAGCCCGACAGCCTCGAGCAACTCGTCGATACGCGCAGACGCATCCGCCGCGGCCACCCGGTTCAGCTCCAAAACGAGCCGCACGTTGTCGGCCACGTTCAGCGTCGGCACGAGGTTGAAGGCCTGGTAGACGAAGCCGATATGCTCACGCCGAAACAGCGTGCGGTCGCGCTCGGTCAAGCCGGTCAGATTGATACCCGCGACGGTGACGGACCCGGCATCCGGCGCATCGATCCCGCCGATGAGATTCAGCAGTGTCGATTTGCCCGAGCCGCTCCGGCCCTTAAGTGCCAAGGTCTCGCCGCGCTTGAGGTCCAGGTCGACCCCATCGAGCACGACGTGCTCGCGCTCACCTTCGCGAAAGCGACGGCGAAGGCCGCGGAGCTGAATTTCGATGATGGCGTCGGGGCACATATATAGAGTTCTATTGTAGTCGCTGTTGGAGGCGAACAATTCATGCGTCGGGTGTCAGCGACGACCGCAGCGGATTGATGCCGGCTAGAACAAAATCCGCGCAAACCCCGTATAAAACAGATCCGGTGATAGCTCGATCACGGTGGCACTGCCGGACTGTTTAGGCAGGTTGATCAGATACAGTGGTTCGGTGGTGGCGGCGAGCGAGAACGGGCTCGGCGCTTTCATGGCATCCGGATCACGCGGCAGGACCCGTGACACGACGACAAACCAGCCCTCATCGGGTAATTCCAGTGAACGTCGGCGTTCGGATTTCATTCCGAGGTCGATGAGCAGGTGCGCCAGTTGGGAGCGGCCGTCGTTGATATGCAACATCAGGGCGATGTCCGGCTCGTCCGCGCGCAATATCGTCAATGCGTCCGTCTGTAGCGCGGACTCCATGATCGCCTGCATCTCCGCGTCACGCATTTCGCGAAATGACAGCGCCGTTACACTCGCTTCCTCCTGGGCGACGGTATAGAACTGCGAAATTGCCAGTGCCCGCAGGCCGAACGCCCCCAGCAGACTCACGACAAACACGCCGACCCAGATGCCCATGGCCGTGGTGCGCGGCAGCGGCTGCCAGTCCTTACCTTCACGCGGCCTGCGGAACGGGTTAAACATTGCCACCCGCGCAAGGTAAGCATCGCTTTCGCTGCCGTAACGCTTGCGGATGGTTTCTTCCTCATGACGCGCGAGCATGTAGTAGAGCCCGAGCATCATCAGGTAGGTGACCAGGATAAAAAACCGCGGCCATAGCAGGAGGAACCCGGCACCGCCAATGATCAGCATCAGATATTGCGGGTGCCGGACGCGCCCATACAGGCCGCCGGTGACGAGCTGCTTCTTGATAAACTTGCCGTAGTAGAGCTGAATTGCGCAGGCGAAAAATCCGATCAGGCCGACCAGCGCGAGCACGGCGCCGAGCCATTCGACATAGCGGAACGCCGCGATTTTGGTGTGCGCAAGGTGGGGCAGGAAGAACTGTGGCAACCAGGCCGTCATCGGGCTGGCCTCGAGCCCATGCAGCAATGGCGTGTAGACGCTGTAGAAGTAGGCCGCAAACGGCGTGACCATAATGATCATCTCGAGCGTCGCCGCCGCGTAGACGAGAATGGGTACGATCCAGGGCCATCGGCTGGTGGTCGTCGAGGTCATTGTCACCGCTCCGTTATCGACAGGCTGATGGTTACATATTAGTGCCTGATCGGGGTCAGACCCCAATACTTGGAAGTCCGCTGCGACGCGCAAGCCCGACCCTGGGGTGCTCCCAAGGGCCGGGCTTTGTTACATTGGAGCGCGTTAAAAGTTTGGGGTCTGACACCGGAGACAGCAGGTATGGGTGGAGTATCAATCACGCGGATGATGATCGGCGCATTCTGCGTCGCGGTGGTGCTGTGGGTCTGGAGTACGCTGTTCTATGTCGTCTCGCCGGTTCCATACTGGACGATGTCGCAGACGGCCGACGACCTCGCGGCGGGCGAGGCGCTCCGGAAACACTTTCCCGAGACCGGCACCTACATCCTGCCGGGCCGCTATGTCGGTGACGATATCCGCACGCAAATGCGCAGCAATGGCCCGGTCGCGACGATTTACATCACGCGCGACGGCAAGCCCGAGGCATCGCCCGTCAAGATCCTGATCGGCACGTTCAACAGCGTCGTCATCGGGCTGTTGATCGGCGCCGGCATGTTGTTGCTGAACCGGCATACCACGAACTACTGGAGCGCCGTCGCCATCGGCTCGACCTTCGGTATCGCGTATACCGCGTATCCGCGTTTCGCCGACATCATCTGGTCCGACTTTCCGCCCGGCTACCAGTTGATGATGATTTTCTCCGATGGTTTCAGCTGGATCCTCGCGGTGATGGTGATGGCATGGTTTACGCGGCCGCGCACCGCGTAAGGATGCTGTAACAAACGGGTTCGGGGCGTCCGCGCAATGGGTAAAAAGATCTTCCGCGTAATCGTCGGCGTGTTCTTCTGCGGCGCGTTCCTCGCGATGGGATTGTGGGCGGGCTACAAGGTCGTAACGGAACTGCCGCTGGCGATCGACAGCCGGACCTGGCCGACGACCGACGGCAGGATCGTACACAGCAAGCTGCGGGTGCGCGGCAGAGAGAGTCGCAATCGTTTCTCGCTCGAGTACACCTACCGGGTCGACGGCGTCGACTATGCCAACGACGAGTTCACCTTCTTGGCTAATGTGTTTTTGCGCAACGCGCGGGAAAATGCCGCGCGCTATCCGCGGGGCGAGGCCGTTACGGTCTACTACCATCCCGACCGGCGTCACATCTCGGTGCTGGAGACAGACGTCAACTGGCCCGGATTCCTCGGGATCGCAATAATCTGCGCCGTGTTCAGTTGCGTCGGCTTCTTCGGCCTGAAAGCGACGTTTATGTAAGTCGCAAGCGGATTTCCGCCGGCCAATGGTTCATCGTCGCGGTCGCGTTGTCGAATCGTGCCGGACCGATTCAGGCTCACGAAATAGATCCGGCACCATTTATTATCATTTATGTGCCTGCGGCCGGCGTCAGGCGCGCCGCATCGGAATGCCTGGCCTGAATCTCGCGATACACTCGCCCGAATATATACACGTGGCTGACCAGTAGCAGCGGAACGGCCACCGCGGGAATCCAGATCGTCGCGCCGAGACCGCCGTCGGAATTGAACGCGAGGCCACGTGCGACCGCGTTCAGCAGATCGGCGAACCCGAACACGTTGAAGAAGGCGACGGCACCGATGGCCCAGCGCGGCTGCAGGCGCAATGCACCCAGCGCGGCAAACGCGAGCACGGCGGCGACCAGGTCGCCGTAGGCGGCCGGCCACGAGAAGCGGGTGTCGAGCACTTCAGCCGTGACGCCGGGAATCAGGAACAACAGGCCGATGTAGCGGAACGTGTGCAGCAGCAACAGGGGGCGGATCGCTTCCGCGAACGGCTTGTCGCGCAGCCGCGGGTGTATGTACCAGGCAAAGATCAGCGTCCACGCGCCGAGGGCCATGAGGATGCCGAGGGGCAGGATGAGGTCGAGTGGCATGGGAGGTTCCTCCAGTAACTTTTAAAACAAAAGTGACTATAGGCCGGTCGCTTGCAAAATACAAGTCACTAGGTCTATGCTTGTCCCATGACCACGAAAATCAAGCACGCCAAGGGCGATCATCGATCGACATGCCCGATCGCGACGACGCTGGACATCGTCGGCGACAAGTGGACGCTACTGATCGTGCGCGACATCGGGCTGTTCGATAAGCATCGCAACAAGGACTTCCAGGCAGGAAGCGAGCGCATCCCGTCCAACATCCTGGCGAGCCGCCTGAAAAAGCTGGTCGCCGACGGCCTGGTGGAGAAGCGCCCCTATCAGGACAACCCGCCGCGATACGAATACCACCTGACGCCCGCCGGCGAGGGCTTATTGCCGGTCGTGAAAGAGATGGCGAAATGGGCGAATCGTTTCGTTGACGGTGTCGTTAAGCCCGGCTAGCAGGCCCCGAGTTTTTTCGCGTCGAGAACAACCCACCCGGCAACTTTTTCCGGGGGCGACCAGCTCGGCCTGAAGCCGAGAGAGTAGGGTCAGAGTAAATAATGCGTAGCATTCTTACTCTGACCCCAAAAATCCTACGGCGCGCTGAAGATCAGCGTGAAGCCGCCGTTGACGGTTGTCGTCGCCGACGGATCGATCGTGAATACGGTCATGTCTTCTTCGGTCTCCGCGATCGTGTAGTCCAGGAACCGGATTCTCTCGAAGCCGACACGCGTGATCGTGTTGCTCGCATCCACGTCCTCGATATAGGACTCTGCCTGGATGACGCCGTTCAACAGCTCTTCGGAGTCGGAGAGCCAGCAGTCATCGAAATCGAAGTTGAAATCCTGGCCCGGCAGCAGCTCGCCGGAGCCGGTCCACGTGGCCGTCACCTGTCCCTGCGCCAACACCATCGGGGGCTGCGTGCCGGTGAACATGTCGCACTGCTCGACGGTCGGGTTATTCAGTGTGATCAGTTCCAGGTCGTCGATGTTGTCGGCGGCCTCCAGCGCGAGCTCGTAGATGAACTCGAATACGCCGCCCATCAGCGACGCCACCTGTTCGTGGGGTTGGGCGCTCGGCGAACCGAGCAGGTCCGTGAATTCCTCCCACGTATACGACGTCGTTCCGGCGCCATTGAGATTGATGTCGACAGTCGTGGTGCCGATGTCGACCGTGATCGTGCCGAGCGGCGGCGTCGTCGTGATCTCGAACGACCCGCTGGTCGGATCGGCGAACGCGTTCGCGCTGATCGCCGAAGTCACGCTGACGACCGCGGTGCCGTTCAGCGCCTCCAGTCCGGGTACGGTGGTGGTGCCGGTCGACGTGAAGCTCGACCCGGCACTCGTCGTCGTCGACAGCAGTGTCACGTCACCCGTGCCGCTGACGTCCAGGTTGATCGTGCCGAGCAGGGTTGTGCCCAGGTCGACCGAGACGCTGCCGATCGCACCCACCGAGGCCGTCCACGGCGTCATGCTGTCGATCGCGCCGAACGAGAAGTTGTACTGCGACAGAATCGTCGGCGGCACAACGGCGCCTTCGAGGATATTCACGGTCGCTGATGAATTGGCACCGAGGGTTGCCCCCGAGGCATTGCTCAACGTCACGGTAAACGACTCAGCAACTTCTCCCGGACCGTCGTCGGCGATCGTTATGCTGATGGTCTGGTTTCCAGAGACGCCATCGGCCCACGTCAGTGTGCCGCTCGTGCTCGTATAGTCCGAACCTGCGGTCGCGGTGGCGTCCGCGGTGGCGTAGTCGACGGTTGCGACACCCGAGCTACCGCCACTGCGGGTGACAATGACGTTGACGACTGTGCCTTCGCCCGTATCAAACGAGGTTGCGGCAAGCTGCACGGTGCCGGGGATGTCGCCGTTAACCGGCGGATCGTCATCGTCGTCGTGACCCGTCGCGAGAATCGACGCGATCGCGAATACCGCGACCGGTACCATCAGCAGCGTTCGCCACCAGGATGACTCATTTTTTGTTGTTTTCATGGTTATCTCCTCTCTGGGCAAAGCGGAAGACGAGGTACGCGCCGATGACACCGAGTGCGATAGACAGGATGTCCAGCGGGTCGAACGTGCCTCGTGAGAAATAGTTGCCGGTGGCTTCGAGCAACGGGACGCCGTCGAACCACCCCGGCACCGCGCCGGCGATGCGCTCGCCGAGCGGCGACCATTGCCCGACCTCGAACGCGCATTCGATGACGAACCACGCGCTGCAGATGAGCAGCAGCTGACGCGGCGCTGGGCGCAATATCACCGCGGTGATCAGTACGAACGCGAACGGATGTACGAAGGTCGGCAGATGAGCGCCGAGCGTGCCGAAGACGGTTGGCCCGGCCGCGCGTGCCAGCCAGTCCGGTAGAAAATACGCGGTACCACCGCGATCCAGGGCATATACCAGTACGCCGAGACCGAGCAGAGCCGCTGCCAGCCAGAGCGGGCTGGACGGAGCACTGCGATCTCGCGTTGTCGATGACACGAAAAGACCCCTTTGGTCGCGGGGCGTACATTGCGCACCCGTCTGATTGGGTCAGTCTCGGCAAGGCCCCGTGTCGATATGATCAGGGCCACTACCTGGTTCTTTATTCTACACTTTTCGGAGCAACGCGAGAGAACAAAAAGGACTTACAGCTGCTTGCAGGCGCGCAACTGCTGCGTCAATTCCAGCAATTCTGCCAGGTATTCCTGGCCTTGTTCCTTCGAATAGGCAGTCTCCCGCATCTCGCGGTCAATCGCGTCGATCGCATCTCGCGACATTTTTACGCACTCGGTGCGGTCGCTTGACGCCCGTTCGGGTGGCATGGGTTCCATCGGTGTCGATGGGCTTGCGGGTTCGTCGAAGGGATTAGCGAAGTCGAACACGCCGTCGTCAGCAGCCGGCAATCCGCTGTCGCTGTGACGCTCGGCTGCATCACCGCCGTCGTCGGCATTCATAGCAGGCTCGGGGCACGGCATTTCCTGGAAAGCAACCGTGCCATCTTCCTGCGAACAACGGTGGATCTCGGTATTGGCTGTGACACTCGTGCCAACGAGCATTAGGAGCATTATCGCGAAGCGCATAAACGATGCTCCGAAAAAAGTTACCGGGTCTGTTTCCTGATTCGGAAAGATAAACCCGGCACCATTGGTTTCCATTCAGGGGCTCCGAGATGCGAGCCACTTAGCCAGCGATGCCTGGCTTTCTTTCGACGGCGTCCCGGACACGAGCGCTTCGACGCTGATGTCTTCGTCGATGTCCGGCCAGTGAATTCCAAGGCCGGAGCCGGTCAGCGTCCAGTTATTCCGCTCGGCTTGCGTCGCATGTTCCAGGCGCGGGTACCAGGAGATGGGCACGGACAGGCTGCGGCCGTCGGTCAATTCGACCTCGATCGCGGCATTCGTCACGGCTACACGCGACGCAGCCGGGCCAGCGAATTCATTGGCTGAAGTGGTCATTCCACGCATCTAGAAAGGTATTCCTATGTTTTCTAATGATAGCTTGAATCTGCCTGATTTCGACGGGCCGAAAGCCCGCGCTGTAGTCGTAGCGGAGCGGGTCGAGCCAGAACTTGGCGATCGCCTCGTCTCTCTGCACGTGAATATGCAACGGTTCATCGCCATCGCTGGAGTAGAAAAAGAATCGATACGGGCCCTCGCGCATTACCGTCGGCATGGCGCCATGGTGAGAAAACTCGATGGCTGAATTCGAGGCGTTTTTGGGTCGATTTAGTCCAGAAAAGGCCCATCGCCCTGCGACCCGCTCCCTTGACATTTACCATTATTGTTCCCATTATCCTCAATAATGGTTGATTCATTGAGATTGAGTGCTTTGGCGGCCTGTCGTTGTGTGTTGCGACCGCTGGTCCGGATGTTGCTCAAGCACGGCGTGATGCATAAAGAATTCGTAGAGATGAGCAAGGAGATCTACGTCGAGGTGGCGCGGCGCGAGTACGGCATTCGCGGCCGGCCGACGAATGTGTCGCGCGTGGTGTTGCTGACCGGCCTCGGTCGCAAAGAGGTGACGCGCCTCCGCAATCAGCTCGAACAAGATACGCCCGCCGATCCGCAGCCGGACAACCAGGGCAAACAAAACCGGATCGCCCGCGTGCTGTCCGGCTGGCACCAGGATCCCGATTACCTCGATGACACCGGCAAGCCGCGTGTCCTGCCGCTCGAAGGGCCGGCCCCGAGTTACCAGGACCTGGTCAAACGCTATGGCGGCGACGTACCGGGCGTCACCATCCTGCGCGAGCTCAAACGCACGGGGGCAATCCGGGTCGACGAAAACGACAACGCCGAAGCCCTGCGCCGCAATTACCGCGTGGACATCGCCGAGCCCGAGGCCCTGACCCGGGCCGGCAGCGTGCTGGCCGACATCGGCCACACGGTCACCCACAACCTGTACCACGACGAGAAAGAAGCGAGTCGTTTCGAAGCGCGGGCCACCAACACGAACATTCCGGCGGCGGCCATGCCGGCCTATCGCGAGTTCATCTACCGCGAAAGCCAGGTCTTTCTCGAGACCGTCGATGCGTGGCTGACCCGGCACGAACTCGCCGACGCCGACACGAACAAGACCCCCGTGCAGCGCGTCGGCATCGGCATGTACTGGATTCAATCGGACGCCGGGAGCACGTCGTCGTGATGATCGCAAAGCACGCTCGCAAGACTTTATTAAGCGCACTCGTGCTGTGCGGCCTGGCCGGCTGCGGCATCGACCAGGGCGGCGTTACGAACCCGCCACCTCCGGCCGCCGCGAGCGGCACCCTGGTCGTGTCGGGGCCCATCGAAGCCTTCGGCAGCGTCACCGTCAACGACGTGAAACTGGAGACCGGCAGCGCGACGGTGCGGGTGGACGGTCAGCCCGCCACGGAAGCGGACCTGCGCGAAGGCCAGGTGATCCGCGCGATTGCGGACCAGGAAGGCGCTGCGACCACCGCTTTGTTCATCGAGTTCCGGAAGAACCTCAGCGGCAACATCGCAACACTCGATCCGGTCGTCGGTTCGCTAACCGCGTTGGGCCAGACGATCGTGACGGGTGCCGACACGCGCTTCGATATCCCGGGTGTGACTCGCGTTGCGGACCTGCAAGTAGGTGCTCGCATCCTGGTGAGCGGCATCCCGACGCCGACGGGCGAGATCTTCGCCACCTATATCGGGCCGGACGATGCGGCGGCGCCGTTCGAAGTCACCACTCTCATAACCGCCGCGGACCAGCCGGCCCTGAGTTTCGACCTGGGCGCACAACAGGTGGACT
>JBLYYV010000150.1:0-4042 GCA_048550095.1 Gammaproteobacteria bacterium | reverse complement strand
TGATCGCGCGCATCGTGATATAGGTGAACACGTTGAAACCGGAAATGTACTCGGTCAGGTAACTGGCGATCAGCAACAACATCAGCAACCCTCGCCTTCCGTCGCGTCGGCGCGCAGCGCGTCGACGACGCGGTCGAGGCCCATGCAGCGCGAGCCCTTGATCAGCGCAGTTACCCCCGCATGCGCATCAGCGCGCAAGTCCTGAACCAGCGCGTCGATATCATCGTAAGACACGCCGGACGCGCCGAACGCTGCGACCGCCATGCGAGCGTTCTCGCCGAAACCGAAAAGGCGCGAAATACCCGATTCGCGCGCGTGCTGCCCGATTTGCCGATGCATGTCCGGGCCATCCGGCCCGAGTTCCGCCATGTCGCCGAAGACCAACCAGGTGTCGCCGGGACGACCGGCGAGGAAATCGATCGCGGCCGTGACCGAGACCGGATTGGCGTTATACGAATCGTCGTAGAGGGTCACGCCCTCGACGCCGATGACCGACAGGAGGCGACCGGGGACGTTGCGCACGCCGAGCAGCCCGTCGCGAATCGCATCGGGTTCCACGCCGGCGGCGAAAGCGGCGGCCGCGGCCGCAAGCGCATTCAAAACGTTGTGCTGACCGGCCATTGGAAGCCGGATGTCGAGACTGCCGAACGGCGCGAGTAACGTGAATGCCAGCCCGAGCTGCCGCGCGTTGCCGACCTCGGCCTCGCGAATGTCGATGGCCTTGAACATCGACCCGTTGGTCAGACCGAAGGTGAATATTTCGGCCGGCGCCGCGAGTTCGCTCCAGAAGGACGCATACTTGTCGTCATGGTTGACGACGGCAACATTCCCGGCAGTCAGCGCCTCGAACATCTCGCCCTTGGTCGCCGCGACGGTTTCCTCGTTGCCGAAGCCTGCCAGGTGCGCCGCGCCGGCGTTCGTCACGACGCCGATCGTCGGCGCTGCGATGTCGGCGAGGTACTCGATGTCGCGCGGCTTTGCTGCACCCATCTCGAACACCGCCGCCCGATGTCGATCGCTTAGTTTCAGCACGGTCAGTGGCAGACCGATCTCGTTATTCAGGTTGCCGGACGTCACGAGCACATGAGTCGAGTCGTCGGCGCGCTCCGCATCGAACTGCGCGCGCAAGATGCCGGCGATCATCTCCTTGACCGTGGTCTTGCCATTGCTGCCGGTTATGCCGACGACCGGAAGCCGAAAGCGCGTGCGCCAATCCCGAGCCAGCGCGCCCAGCGCGTCACGCGTATCGCTCACTTCGATTTGCGGGAGCGGCGCTTCCTGCCAGGTGTCGACGACGGCACCCGCGGCGCCACGTCGAGCCGCTTCCTCAATGAAAGCGGCGGCATCGAAACGTTCGCCGCGCAGCGCGAAGAACAGGTCGCCCTCGCGCAGCGTGCGGGTATCGGTACTGACCGCATCGAACGACCGGTCCTCCCCGACCAGGCGACCTTCAGTAGCGGCGGCAACCATCGTCAGCCTGCCCATGCTCATGCCACCCGTCCCAGCGCGTCGCGCGCCGCCCTGGCATCCGAAAATTCCCTGGACTCGCCGCGAATCAACTGCGCGGATTCGTGACCCTTGCCGGCAATCAGGACCGCGTCGTTCGCGCCCGCGGCGCGAATCGCATGGCGAATCGCATCACCTCGATCGCGGATGACCTCGGCCTGCTTCGATGCGCCGGCGAGTATGTCATCGACAATCGACTGCGGGTCCTCGTTGCGTGGATTGTCGTCGGTCAGGATGACGTGATCGGCCAGGTCGGTGGCGACCGCACCCATCTCGCCGCGCTTGCCGTGATCGCGATCGCCGCCGCAGCCGAACACGCACCAGACTTCGCCCGACGTATGGTCGCGCACCGCCTGCAACGCCTTCGACAATGCATCGGGTGTATGCGCGAAGTCGACGATTACGGCCGGCCGCGAGTCGCCGTTGCGAATGAGTTCCATGCGCCCGGGCGGCGCGACGCATTCTGTCAATGCCCCGACGACGCGGTCCAGTTCGAAGCCATGCGCCAACAGGATGCCGGCGGCAACCAGCAGGTTTTCGGCGTTGAACGTTCCCCACAATGAGCTGCGCAAAAGCGCCTCACCGAAGTCTCCGCTGAACCGCACGCCGATGCCGTGCGCGCGTGCGCCCTGCAATTGCCCGATCAGACGGGCCGATCCGGTCGGCTGCGAATCGGTGGCGACGAGCGCGACCGACAGCAGATCGACGACATTCGATTGTCCGCCCAAACGCTCCGCCAGGTCACGGCCGAACGCGTCGCTGACGTTGACGACTGCCGTGCGCACGCCGGTGCCGACGAACAGACGCGCTTTCGCTTCCGCGTAGCTGCGCATGTCGCCGTGGTAGTCCAGGTGATCGCGGCTGAGGTTCGTCAGTGCGGCCGTTTCGAATCGCACACCTGCAACGCGCTGCTGATCGAGCGCGTGCGACGATACTTCCATGACGACATGCCGGGCGCCCGCGTCGGCCATCTTCCGCAACCGGCGATGCACCTCGACGCAGCCCGGCGTCGTTAGCGAGCTTGGCTCGAGCGCTTGGCCGATACCGAAACCAAGCGTGCCCATGTATCCCGAAGTCTGGCCGAGCGCGCTCAGTGCCTGCGCCACGATATACGCCGTTGTCGACTTGCCGTTCGTCCCGGTCACGCCGGTCACAGCGAGCTTCGCCGAAGGACAGCCGAAGAATCGGTCGGCAAGCCCGCCGAGCCGCTCGCTCAAATCGGGAACCGCAACGCCGGCAATGCCCGGCGGCAAATCGGGCTGCGATACGCTGCCGTCGGGCTCCCAGGCGACGATCGCGACGCCGGCATCAACCGCATCCGCGACGTACTGGAGACCGTGACTGGACTGCCCGGCGCATGCGAGGAACATGCCTCCCGCGACCCCACGACCGCTGTTGGTCGTGATATCGACGACACGCAGGTTGCGGACGGCCGCATCATCGAACGCCACACCCGTTCCGGCAAACAACTCCGCCATCGACATCGATTGCTGCTCGCTACCCGTCATCGCAACGTTCCTGCCGCCTGGCCGGAGGCGAAACGCGATCCCATACGGTCGGGACGTGGCAGGTTGTCGGGCGGCACGGCAAGAATGCGCAGGGCCCCCTGCGTCACCTTGGAAAACACGGGCGCCGCGACTTCGCCGCCGTAGTACTGCCCGTTGCTGGGATCGTCCACGACCACGACGACCACGAGACGCGGCTCGGAGACGGGCGCGATACCGGCGAACAACGCCGTATGGTGCTCGTCGGAATAGCCCTGCGGGCCGATCTTGCGCGCCGTCCCGGTCTTTCCGGCAACGCGATAACCCGGCACGGCTGCGCGTTTGCCGGTGCCCTCCGCGCTGCCGACGACCGCCTCGAGCATCTTCAACACATCGTCCGCCGTCTGCTCACGAATGACCCGGCGTGCGATCGGTTGCTGATCGAGGCGCAACAGCGATACCGGGCGATGCAGACCACCGGAGGCGATGACCCCATAGGCCTGTGCGAGCTGCAACGGCGTCACGGAAAGACCGTAGCCATAGGCCAGTGTCGCCTGGCTGATCGGCCGCCAGTTTGAATGGTGACTCAGCAAGCCGGCGGACTCGCCCGGAAAACCACTCGCGCTCAGACGCCCGAGGCCGAAGCCGTTCAGCGACGCATACAGCGAATCGGGGGGCAACGACATCGCAACCTTGATCGCGCCGACATTGCTGGACTTGGCCAGCAATGTCGTCAGGCTGATGCGACCGAGATTGTCATGATCCTCGATCACCTTGGAGCCCACCTGAACGTAACCGGGCGACGTATCGATCATGCTGTTGGCTCGATATTCGCCGCTCTCCAGGGCAGCCGCGATGATCAGCGACTTCAGGCTCGAGCCCGGCTCGAAAATATCGGTGATCGCGCGATTGCGATACTTGCTCGGCGAGAACTGCGATCGATCATTCGGGTTGTATGACGGCTGGTTGACCATCGCCAGCACTTCCCCGGTATCGACGTCCAGAACGACGACCGAACCGGCCGCAGCGTCACTGCGCTGGATCTCCGCCTT
>JBLYYV010000149.1:0-7736 GCA_048550095.1 Gammaproteobacteria bacterium | reverse complement strand
CGACGCCGTCACCACCGCAGGTCGAGGCGCCGGCGCCGGCTAAGAAACCGTCGAAGCCCGCGAAAGCGGCTGCCACGGAAGCGACAGAGGCAACGGAGTTCAGCTTCTATGACATCCTGCCGCAGTTCGAGGTATTGATTCCCGAAGAGGATCTGTCCGCCCAACCGGCGAAGGCCGTCCGAGTCGTCGAAGAACCGGGCATCTATATTCTGCAGGCCGGCTCTTTTTCGAGCGTGGCGGATGCCGACCGGCGGAAGGCAGAACTCGCATTACTGGATATTGAATCCAGATTTCAGAAGGTCTCGGTCGACGATAAGGTTTACCATAGAGTCCGTATAGGGCCGGTCGACAACCTGGACCGGCTCAATGAGCTGCGCGGCCGACTGAACCGCGCGGGGATTGACGCCATGGTGATTCGTGTTCGGGAATAGCGCCAAACGACTCTGCTCGTTTACCTGCGTATCGATCGCGTTCGTTATCGTCGGTTGCACGCCGACGCGCGAACTGCCCGAGGAGCCGGCACCGCCACCGGAACCCGAACCGGTCGTCGTCACGCCACCACCGAAACCCGAACCCTCGCCCGAGACGCTGGCCGCCGAGCGGCGGGCGCGTCTCGCCTGCACCCGCATCAACATTTCCGCCGCGGGCGACATGATGCTCGGCACCGACTTCCCGAAGGACCATCTGCCCGACGACGACGGCGTCAGTTTTCTCGCCGATGTCGCCCCGGTCTTCTCGAATTCGGATATCGCGTTCGGCAACCTCGAAGGCGTGCTGATGGATGGCGGCGAGCCCGTCAAGGAATGCAAGGATCCCGATGCCTGCTACCTGTTCCGGTCGCCGGCGCGCTATGCCGACCTGCTTGCGGATGCGGGATTCACGGTCATGAGCCTGGCGAACAATCACGCCCGTGACTTCGGGGAGGAAGGCCGCAGCGCATCGATGGCCGCGCTGGACGCCGCCGGTATTCGCCACTCGGGTCGCGTCGGCGATATCGCAACATGGCCCAATGGCGAGGTCCGTGCCGCCCTGATCGCGTTCGCGCCGTTCACCAACTCCAATATGATGCTGGACCTCGACGAAGCGGCCCGGCAAGTCGGCGACCTCGCGGACGACTACGACGTCGTGATCGTCTCGTTTCATGGCGGTGCGGAGGGCGTGGACGCGGGACGCATACCGTTCGGCGTCGAGACCTATTACGGCGAAGACCGCGGCGACGTCGTCAAGTTCTCGCGACTGATGATCGACTCCGGCGCAGACCTGGTGCTCGGTCATGGTCCGCACGTGCCGCGCGCCATGGAAATCTATAAAGAGAAGCTCATCGCCTACAGCCTCGGCAATTTCGCGACGTATTACGGCATCAGTGTCGCCGGCATGAAGGGCTATGCCCCGATCCTGGTCGCGATGCTCGATGGCAATGGCCAGTTTCTCAATGGCGAGATCGTATCGGCGATCCAGTTACGCCCGAACGGGCCCACGATCGATCCCGAACATAGAGCCTACGAGAGAATCTGGGAACTGACCGTGCAGGATTTTGCCGGCGGCGGCATCCGATTCCAGCACGGCGGCAGCTTCTTCCCCGTGAATGAACCATCGGGCATGTGCGAACAGCATCCGGAACAACCGGGCCTCTGATCGGAACTCTGTTACTTATGAATACACTGTCCGCTCGTTACCCGAAACTGCTGCTGAACCTGCCGACGGTAACGCTGGGGGAATTGCCGACACCGCTGGATCGCGCGGAGAACTTCGGCGCGGAACTCGGCCTCGATACGCTGTGGATCAAGCGGGACGATCAGAGCGCCGCCATTTACGGCGGCAACAAGATTCGCAAGCTCGAATACCTCTTCGCCGACGCCTTGGCGAATAATTGCGATGCGGTCGTGACATTCGGTGCGGCCGGTTCCAACCATGTGCTCGCCACGTCGATCTATGCGCAACAGCTCGGAATGCAGTGCTACGGCGTGGTGACCGAGCAGCCGAAAACCCCGTACACCGCCAATACGCTGCGCTGGCACTTGTTGGTCGGGACGCACTTGATACCGATTCACGGCTGGCAGGCATCGCTGGATGCCGCGGAGCATGTCGAGCGCGAGCATGGTACCGGCGGCCACAAGGTTTACCGCATCTTCTGGGGCGGCTCATCGTGGCGCGGCGCGGTCGGCTTCGTCAACGCGGCCTTTGAAATAGCGGATCAGCTGACTCACGCGCAGGCACCCGACAAGATCTACGTTGCCTGCGGAACGATGGGGACGGCGGTCGGCCTCGCGCTGGGGCTAAGGCTCGCACAGCTGCCGACCGTAGTCGAGGCAATCCAGGTCGTGCCCGGTAATGCCGTCAACGAGGAGCACATGCGCAATCTGTTCGAGGAAACGATTCGCGAACTGCATGCGATCGATGACGAGATACCGCTGCTGGATGACCCGATGGCGAACCTGAATCTACGCAGCGAATACCTCGGTTCGGGTTATGCGGAATGCACGCCGGAATGCATCGAGGCGGTCGAGCTCATGGAACGAACCGAAGGCCTGAAACTCGAGACCACCTATACGGGCAAGGGTCTGGCCGCGCTGATCCACGACGCACGCGCCGGCTTGCTGGATGGCAAGCATGTCGCGTTCTGGAACACCTACAACTCTCGCCCGTATCCGCCGAACCTGGACCAGGTCGACACGAGCAAGTTACCGGCCGAACTGCATCAATATCTCTAAGCCGTGGACGAGCCGCAGGCCTTTCAGGATCAGATCACGGGCAATCACTGCTTCGGTTGCGGCCCGCGGAACGCGGGTGGCCTGCAGATCAAGAGCTACTGGTCGGGACAAGACAAGACCACCGTTCGCTTCGAACCGCAGCAACATCAATGTGCGGGCCCGGCCGACCTGGTCAACGGCGGCATCATCGCAACCGTTATCGATTGTCACTGTGTATGTACCGCAATGGCGCACGCATATCGTCTCGCGGACCGACCGATGGGCTCTGAGCCGAAGCTCTGGTTCGTCACCGGTTCGCTGCAGGTGAGCTATCAAGCGCCGACGCCCATCGATCGCCCCTTCGATGTCAACGCCGAAATCGCGGATTGGTCGGACAGAAAGACTATCGTGCGCTGCGAACTGGTATCGGGCGATCTCGTCTGCGCCACCGGCGAGGTTATCGCCGTGCGGGTACCCGAGAGCCTCTACGAATAACTACGGCAGATCAAACAGCAATCCATCGCATTCATCGATGCATCTCAGCTCCATCGTTGCACCTGAAATCGTGGCACCGTCTCCGGCTTCGAGGCCGATATTCTCGATTGCGCATCGACCCGAAATGACGTGCAGATACTGCACTCGACCGCTGTCGGTACCCACCGTCAATGCGGCGCCGGGAGTCAAACGCAGGTGTTCGACCAGAGCGTCCTGGTGTATGGAAAGCGTGCCGTCCCGGCCATCGGGCGACACGATGAGCTGGCGTCCGTCGACCGGCGGAAAGCGCTTCTGCTGATAACCCGGCTCGACCCCGAGTTCGTTCGGCCTGATCCAGATCTGCAGGAATCGGAGGCCGTCCGTCGAGGAAGGGTTGTACTCGGAGTGCGTTACGCCGGTGCCGGCGCTCATCAATTGAAACTCGCCGGCCGGGAGCCGCTCGATATTACCCATGCTGTCCTCGTGTTCGATAACCCCCGACAGCACATAGCTGATGATTTCCATATCCTGATGCGAGTGCGTAGCGAAGCCCCCACCGGGAATGACGCTGTCGTCATTGAGCACCCGGAGCGCGGATACGCCCATGTGCTCGGGAGCATAATAGTGACCGAACGAGAAGGTATGTCGACTGTCGAGCCAGCTGAATTTTGAAGGGCCGCGTTCTTCGCTGCGCCTGATGCTAATCATTGTCTTAACCTCGAGCGTGTGCGCTCAGCCCGCAGCCGCGAGCGAACTCAGACGATCGCGACCGTGCGGGGTCGAATAATCGACGTATGGACCCAGCGGCACGACGCCCGTCGGATTGATCGCGGTATGACTGCCATAGTAGTGCGCCTTGATGTGCGGGATATCGACTGTCGCCGCGATGCCGGGCTGCTGATACAGGTCGCGCACGTAACCCCACAGATTCGGGTAGTCAATCAATCGCCGCAGGTTGCACTTGAAGTGGCCGACGTAGACGGGATCGAATCGAACCAGCGTCGTGAACAGGCGCCAGTCGGCCTCGGTGATACTGTCGCCGAGCAGATAACGGCGGGTCACGAGCCGCTCCTCCAGCGTGTCGAGCGCCGCGAACAGTTCGACGACGGCCTCCTCGTAAGCCTCCTGAGTGCTGGCGAAACCCGCGCGATAGACACCGTTGTTGACGTGCGGATAGATGTAGTCGTTCAACTCATCGATCGCCGAGCGCAACTCGGTCGGGTAATAGTCACCCTTGGTCGCACCGACGCCATCGAAAGCACTGTTGAACATACGCATGATCTCCGACGACTCGTTCGACACGATCGTCTCGCCTTCCTTGTCCCACAGCACCGGCACCGTAACCCGGCCCGTAAATTCCGGATCGGCCTTTGTGTAGATCTGATGGAGACGTGTCGCATGATTGATGGAATCCGGCACCACGCCCGGTCCCGGATCGAAGGTCCAGCCTTCCTCGCCCATGTAGGCATTCACGACCGACACCGAGATGATGTCCTGCAGCCCCTTGAGTTCGCGCATGATCAGCGTACGGTGCGCCCACGGACACGCCAGCGACACGTAAAGATGATAGCGCCCGTCCTGCGCCGGGAATCCGGCTTCGCCGCCAGGCCCGGGACTGCCGTCGGGGGTCACCCAGTTCCTGAACGCGGAATCCTGCCGCACGAAGCGGCCGCCGTGCGAGCCGGTGTCATACCAAACGTCATGCCATTTTCCCGCGACAAGCTTGCCCATGAGTCGTCTCCTGCTGCCTGGTGTCTCGTATGGGTTGCATTCTGGGGTCTGAGGATGTCCTCAAAAACAGCACTTTTATAAATTTACTGTTCATATAAACTGAACAATATGAACCGACTGCTCGAGATGGAAACATTCGTCCAGGTCGTCGATGCCGGCAGCATCAGCGGCGCGGCCGACCGCATGGACACGGCGAAGTCAGCCGTCAGCAGGCGCCTGGCGGAGCTCGAGGCACGACTCGGCGTCACCCTGCTCAACCGGACGACACGGCGACTGTCGCTGACCGGCGCCGGCGGGGAATTCTACGCACGCTGCAATGCGATCCTGGCCGACGTGGCCGCGGCCGAGCAATGCATCGGCGACGCAGAGGCGCATCTCAGTGGCACGCTCCGCGTTGCAGCACCGGTGTCATTCGGCGTGGCGCACCTCGGCCCGGCCATCAACGATTTCCTGACGGCGCATCCCGAAGTCGAGTTCGACCTGGACTTCAACGACCGCCAGATCGACCTCGTTGCCGAAGGCTTCGACCTCGCGATTCGAATCACGAAGCTGCAGGACTCCAGCCTGATCGCCCGCCGACTGACCTCAATACGCAGTGTCATCTGCGCCAGTCCCGACTACTGGAACCGGTGGGGCCGCCCGCAACAACCCGACGAACTCAAGCAGCATCGTGCGCTCCGATATTCGAACGCGCCTCGGCGCGGCTGGTCGTGGACGGGCCCTGACGGCGACCGGGGTTCGGTATCGGTGTCTTTTACCCAGGCGTCCAATAACGGCGAGTATCTCTCACAGGCGGCGACCGCAGGGCTCGGCATCATTCGTATGCCGTTGTTCATCGTCCATGAGGCGATCCGGGCGGGTGAACTGGAACCCGTGCTGACCCAATACCGTTGGGGAGACGTTGACGCATACGCCGTCTATCCGCAGACACGGCATGTCTCCCAGCGCGTGCGCGCGTTCATCGATTTTCTCGCCGAGCGTTTCGCCGACACGCCATACTGGGACCGATGTCTTGCGAACGAAGCATCGTGAGCAGCGCATGCCTCGAACTCACATCGATACTGCGCACTCGGACGAATTGTTACCAACAAGAACAATCCGGATGGCTGCGTTCCATTGCAACTGGCGTTATCATGCGAATGCGCGCCACCACGAGTAACTCCTTCATATGAGCGACATCGCCCGTTTCTCAGTCGGTGAACTGATACACCACAGGTTGTTCGACTATCGAGGCGTTATCTACGACGTAGACCCCGAGTTCATGTTGTCGGAGGAATGGTACGCGCAGGTCGCGCAATCCCGCCCCCCGAAAGATCAACCGTGGTATCGCGTGCTCGTTCACGACGGCACGCAGGAGACCTATGTGGCGGAACAGAATCTCGAGCCGGATATTAGCGGCCAGCCGGTCAATCATCCGTTGACGACCGAGTTGTTCGGCGGGTTCGACGATGGCCGGTATGTGAGCCGCGAACGCAGCAACTGATTTGAAACTTGCGATTCGGCCACGGGCCGAATCTACAGGGTGATACGTATGAAGATTGGCATTCCCAAAGAGGTCCACGCAGGCGAGCGGCGCGTCGCGACCACGCCTGAAGTGGCGGCCCAGTTGCAGAAGCTCGGCTTCGGCGTCGCGATCGAGTCGGGTGCCGGCGATGCGGCCAATTTCGCGGATTCAGCCTATGCGGAAGCGGGCGTCGAAATCGTCGCCGATGCGCGCACGTTGTGGGCGGGCGCGGATATCGTCATGAAGGTCCGGGGTCCGGAACGCCATCCGGCGCTCGGCGCCGACGAACTGGACTTGATGCGCGAGGGCCAGGTGCTGATCAGCTTCCTGTGGCCGGCGCAGAACCCGGACCTGCTCGAGACGCTGAAAGCGAAAGGCGTGACGGCGCTGGCGATGGACAGCATCCCGCGCATCTCGCGCGCGCAGAAGATGGATGCGCTCAGCTCGATGGCGAACATCGCCGGTTACCGCGCCGTCGTCGAGGCGGCGCAGCACTTCGGCCGCTTCTTTACCGGACAGATCACGGCCGCGGGCAAGGTACCGCCGGCCAAGGTATTGGTCATCGGCGCCGGCGTCGCCGGGCTGGCGGCGATCGGCGCGGCGAAGAGCATGGGTGCAATCGTCCGGTCCTTCGACACGCGGCCCGAGGTCAAGGAACAGGTCGAGAGCATGGACGCGGAGTTCCTGCTGCTCGAATTCGAGGAAGAGGGCTCCGGCGGTGGCGGCTACGCCAAGGTCATGAGCGAGGAGTTCATTGCCGCCGAAATGGCGCTGTTCGCGGAGCAGGCCAAAGAAGTCGACATCATCATCACGACCGCGCTGATTCCGGGCAAGCCGGCGCCGAAATTGATCACCGCAGAGATGGTCGAGTCCATGAAGCCCGGCAGCGTCGTCGTCGACCTGGCCGCCGAGCAGGGCGGCAACTGCGAACTGACCGTGCCGGGCGAAGTTGCCGTCAGGCATGACGTCACGCTCATCGGCTATACGGACCTCCCCAGCCGTCTTGCCGCGCAGTCGAGCCAGCTGTACGGGACCAACCTGCGACACCTGCTGACCGACATGTGCCCCGACAAGGACGGCGAACTCGTGGTGAATTTCGAAGACGAGGTCGTACGCGGGGCCACCGTCAGCAAGGACGGCGAGATCACGTGGCCGCCCCCGGCACCCAAATTATCGGCGGCACCGCCACCCAAGGCCGAACCGGAGGCGGTACCCGAGCCGGTGGCCGAACAGAAACCGGGGCTGCTCGGACCGCTACTGACATTCGGCGTCGGCGGGCTGGCGCTATTCGGGCTGGGGCTCGTGGCACCGCCCTCGTTCATGGAGCACTTCACGGT
>JBLYYV010000148.1:0-12255 GCA_048550095.1 Gammaproteobacteria bacterium | reverse complement strand
GCGAGTGCCGCCTCGATGGTTCGCCGAATGAAATCATGAACGGGCCGGCTGTCCCTGAAACGGACCTCGTGCTTCGCCGGATGCGCATTCACGTCGACGCCGCCCGGATCCATGTCGAGATACAGCACGTATGCCGGATGCCGCCCATGAAACAACACGTCGCGAAATCCACTGCGCACGGCGTGCGAAATGACCTTGTCCCGGACCGACCGTCCGTTCAGGAAAAAATGCTGCAGATCCGGCTGGCTGCGCGAAAACGTCGGTCGCGCGATCCAGCCATACAAACGCATGCCGCCAACATCCCGCTCGATGAACAGGGCGTTCTCGACGAACTCGCGTCCACAGATCCTGGCGATTCGCGCTTCCTGCTCAGCCAGCGTCGCGGCGGGCGGCAGGTCCAATACGGGCTTGTGATTATGCGTCACGCGCAGAGCCGTCGAGAACCGGCTCAACGCGATCTTTTCGGCAATCCGTTGAATATGTCCGAACTCGGTGCGCTCGGTCTTCAGGAAACGGCGACGCGCGGGCGTGTTGTAAAACAGGTCGCGAACTTCCACGGACGTGCCGGTCGGATGCGCCGCCGGCGCCGCTGGACTGACTTCACCGTTGTCGGTATCGACGGCCCAGCCATTGTCAGCTTCGCGATAGCACGAGACGAGACGCAGACGCGAGACCGACGCGATGCTCGGCAGCGCCTCGCCACGAAATCCCAGCGACGCAACATGCTCGAGGTCGTCGAGCGAAGTGATCTTGCTCGTCGCGTGCCGCGACAACGCAAGCTTCATCTCGTCGGCCGGTATCCCGGTCCCGTTATCCCGAACCCGGCAAAGCTTGACGCCCCCCTGTTCGATATCCAGCTCGATGCGGTTCGCCCCGGCATCCAGGCTGTTCTCCAGGAGTTCCTTGACGACCGAAGCCGGCCGCTCGACGACCTCGCCGGCGGCGATCTGATTAACCAGTTGCGGGGGTAGTTGCTGAATCGGCATGCGCTGATTCTTCCAGAATCGCCACGGAAAATGAACGCGGATCGTTCGGCCCTAGTTGAGCCCCGACCCGAAACAGCGTCGAATCCGACCGATATCGCGAACTCGTCAACCAGGTGATCGAAGCAGGACGTGGCCTGGCGGTGCCAGGACTTGTGACGAAACGAGGGGGCGTGTTGCGCTTGTTCTTGCCGCGACCGTGCGCGGGTCGCCTTCGCACATCCGTGTGCTGCGGCGACACTTGTACTTCCATGTACGGCGCAGGGACGCCGCGCTCGAGCCTACAGGGATGTATTTACGGCGTGTCGCGGCAAGAACAAGCGGAACGCGTCCCCGGAACACCTTGCCGAGACCGTGTGCCGCAGGGACGCGGCACACGAGCCTACATGGACGTATTTACGGCGTGTCTCGAAAAGATATTCTGGTTCCCGCAGCCGGAACCACTGCGACCGAACCAAAACGGAAGCATTCACGGCGCGCGCAGAAAAGGAATTCAGCGCCCGGAAACCCGGGCCGGCAAGTCAGAGCCCAGAAAATCAGATGTCCTGCGTCGTCGGAATCCGCAGCACCTTCCCAACGACGATCTTGTCGCCGCGAAGATTATTGACGGACTGAATCCGCCGCACCGGCACGTCATAGCGGCTGGCGATCGCGCTGAGCGTCTCCCCTCGCCGTATCACATGCTGCAACTCTGCGGACCGGGCCGGCCGCGACCGCTGCGCGTTGGCCATCAGGGTGCCCGGCGGCGGATTGGCACGGAAATAGTCCGTCACGCCGGAATAGACTGCCCGCGCGAAACGGTCACGATACTCCCCACTGGCGAGATTCTTCTCGTCGTTCGGATTCGAGATGAATGCGGTCTCGATCAGAATCGAGGGCACGTCGGGTGACTTCAACACGAGAAACGGCGCCTGCTGGACGCGGTTCTTCCGAACCTTCGTGATGCGGCTGATCTCCTGCAGGATCTCGTCGCCGATATCGATACTGCTGCTGAGGGCCGCGTCCTGCGACAACTCCATCAGCAATTTGGCCACCGCGTCCTCCTGCTCGGCGAGTTCGATGCCGCCGATCAGTGCCTCGTTCTCACGCTTGGCGAGGCGCCGCGCGGCCTCGTCGGCCACGCCCTTCGAGGACAACACGTAGACGGTCGCGCCACGCACTCGCCGGTCGCTGAACGCGTCTGCATGAATCGAAATAAACAGGTCGGCCTTGACCGAACGCGAACGCTCCATGCGATCGCGTAAATTCACGAAATTATCTTTCGAGCGCGTCAGGTAAGCGCGCATATTCGGATCCGCGTCGATGATCTCGGCGAGTCGCCGACTCAGCTTAAGCACGACATCCTTCTCGCGCACGCCGGTCGGCCCGCGCGCGCCCGGATCCTTACCGCCGTGACCGGCATCGATCGCGACGACGATTTCACGTCCGGCAGCGCGGTCGACCTGCAATCGCGGCTTCGTGCGCGCAACAGCCTTCGATCCGACGGGCGCGAGGTCGATGACCAGTCGATCGCCGTGTTCGCCGTTCGCGGCGAGACCAAAACTCTTGGCTTGCATCGGACGAGACAGATCGAGAACGATGCGGACGCTGCCGTCCTCGCGATTCGCGGTGCGAATATTCTTGACGACGCCGTCGCCGCCGGGCAGCGGTAGCGCACCCCGGGCGATGCGGCCGGGCTTGATGTCGATGACGACGCGGTGTGGACCGGACAGGGTGAAAAGCTTGTGGTCGGCCGGGCGGCTCAGATCAAGCGCGACGCGCGTCTGGTCCAGCGCTGTGGCGATGCGTACGCCCTGCACCTGGACCGGCGCAGCAACCACCGTGCCGCTGACAAGCAGCAAAACGCAGGCTACCAATCGACTCATCGCTGACATTCTCGCCGGACCCCACATCCTGGAGGCTGACTCGCTCCAGACCCCAACCACATATTATGTTGAAAATTATAAGCATACAAATACTTTCTACAAGTACTTTTAGCCCATTTCGTGAACCAGAAGCCGCTCGCCGGCCGGCGTGAACGCTTTGCGGTGAAGCATTCGCCCGGAATCGCGGACCTCGAGGGTTATTTCAAGGTCAGGCGACCGGATCCGGCCCGAGCCGTGCTCGGGCCATTCGATCAGCAGAACGACGCCCGCCCCTTCCAGGTCCGTCAGACCGAGTTCGTCGACCTCCGACGGATCGGCCAGACGATACAGGTCGATGTGATAGACGTGCAGTCGCCCGAAGTCATATGGCTCGACCAATGTATAGGTCGGACTCGGCACGCGGCCGCGATGACCGAGGCCCTCCAGAAAACCCCGTGCAAATGTCGTTTTGCCGGCGCCGAGGTCACCGCGCAGATAAATCACTGCGCCGTCGCCCGCCACATCACTCACTGCCGCAGCGAGCCGCTTGCCGGCCGTGGCCGTGTCGTCGGGGGCGCCCAGCAGTTCGTGATCGGTGATCGATTCAGGCATTCGGATTGACCGCCGTTCGCAGGTGCGCAAGCACGTCGCCGGCAATCAGCCCGCGTTCACCACCGGCCGCCGCCGCCAGATCGCCGGCTAGCCCGTGCGCATGAGCCGCAGCAGATGCGGCGGCAAGCGGATCGGCCGGAAACTGCGCGAGCAGTCCGGCGACGATGCCGGTCAAGACGTCACCCATGCCCGCGCTCGCCATGCCCGGGTTACCGCGCCGCACGAGTACCGGCAGCGTATCGCGCGCACCGATCAAAGTGCCGTGGCCCTTCAGAACCGCGACGCCGCCGTAGCGGCGCGTAATTTCCCGGACGGCGGCGAGACGATCACCTTGAATCGCCGCACTTTCGGTGCCGAGCAATCGGGCTGCTTCGCCCGGGTGCGGCGTCAGGACCCAGTCGTCGCGCTGCAGGGATTCCTCGGCGAGGACGTTGAGCGCATCGGCGTCGACGACCTTCTGCGGCGACGCGCCGATCGCACGCTGGAACATTTCCCAGGCCCAATCGTCGCGACCGAGACCGGGACCCAGCGCGACCACCGTCGCGCGAGCGAGCAGTTCGTCGAGTTGCTCAGGGTTCTCGACCGCGTGGCACATGAGCTCGGGTCGCCCCGCGAGAATCGCGCGAGCCGACTGCGGATGTGCCGCAACACTGACGAGACCGGCGCCGCTGCGCAGGGCCGCCTCGCCCGCCAGACGCGCCGCACCGCCCATGCCGCGATTGCCGCCGACGACGAGCACATGACCGAAGCGGCCCTTATGATCGGTTCGCTGACGTTTCCCGAGCAGCGCACGCGCGTCAGACTCGGCATACAGGCGCAGCGTCGGCTCGATGGAGCTCAGCCGATCGGCCGGAATGGCCAGATCGTGAAAGCGAATCTCGCCGCAATGATCAGGGCCATCGCCAACGAACAGCCCCTGCTTCAAGCCGACGAACGTGGCGGTCAGATCGGCGCGCACGGCGGCGCCCATGACTGCTCCGGTCGTACCGTTCAAACCCGTTGGTATGTCGACTGCAATGACGGGCGTATCGACGGAAGACAGCGATTCGGCGGCCTGCAGATAGGCGCCACCGAGGGCGCGATCCAGGCCAGTGCCGAGCATCGCGTCAACGATGATATCGGCGTGCCGGCAGAAATCGGTCGAAAAATCCTCGATGCTTCCGCCTGCTCCGAGAAAGTCATCGCGTGCGGTCGCTGCATCGCCGTTCAGCTTGCCCGGATCCGACAGCGCCACGACCCGTACATCCAGTCCGGCGGCGCGAGCCAGGCGCGCGATGACATAGCCGTCGCCGGCGTTGTTGCCGGCACCGCACAGAATCAGCCAGCGACGTTCACTCGGATATCTTTCCCGCGCATCGTTGAACGTCGCCTGGCCCGCACGCGTCATTAACGTGTAACCGGGGATACTCAGGTCTTCGATCGCCGTGCGATCCATCTCGCGCACGGCGTTCGGCGTGAAAGCGAGGTTTTCGATGTTTGCCATGCGGCTGATTATACTGACCCGCGAATCTCAAGAGCTGCCAAGGGTCGCCCGCGCAGGGAACATGAAACCGGACATCGACGCATTGCCTGATCTGATCCGCACGTGGGCCGCCGAACTGGGCTTCCGGCAGACCGGCATTACCGATACCGACCTCGGCGACGCGGAACGCAAACTCGAGCGCTGGCTCGCGGCCGGCTATGCGGGCGAGCTGAATTACATGTCAAAGCACGGCTTGCTGCGCAGCCGCCCGGCCGAGCTCGTACCTGGAACGCTGAGCGTCATCACCGCTCGCATGGACTACATGACGCAGCCGCATGAAGTCATGGAACGCGAGCTCGATAACTCGAATCACGGCTACGTCGCCCGCTACACGCTCGGGCGCGACTACCACAAGCTCATGCGGCGACGCTTGCAGCGACTGGCGAATCGCATCGAGGACGCCATCGGACCGTTCGGCTATCGCGTATTCGTCGACAGTGCGCCGGTGCTCGAGAAGCCGCTGGCGGAAAAATCGGGACTGGGCTGGATCGGCAAGCATACGAACGTCATCAACAAGGATGCCGGCTCGTGGTTCCTGCTCGGCGAAATCTATACCGACCTGCCACTGCCGCTCGACGAACCGGCGAGCAATCATTGCGGCACCTGCCGCGCGTGCATCGATGTGTGTCCGACCGGGGCCATCGTTGCACCCTATGTGCTCGATGCCCGCCTGTGTATCTCTTATCTGACGATCGAATTGCGCGACTCGATCCCGGTCGAACTCCGCGCGCCCATCGGTAACCGGATATTCGGTTGTGACGATTGCCAGATTGTTTGCCCCTGGAACAAATTTGCGCAACCGACCGATGAGTCCGACTTCCAGCCACGCCACGAACTGGACTCGAGCGATTTGACGCAGCTGTTTGCCTGGACGCGGGCGGAATGGGATGAGCGCACCACGGGCAGCGCCATTCGGCGCGCGGGCTACGAGGGGTGGTTGCGCAACATCGCCGTCGCGCTTGGCAACGCGCCTACCGCGGCGCCGACCCTCGCGGCGTTGCACTCGCGTGCGGACGATGAATCCGCGATGGTTCGCGAACACGTGCAATGGGCGCTGCAGCAGCACGCTGATCGCTGACAGGCGTCCTCGCGCTACCTGAGCGCTGACAAGCGCGCCGAGTGCGCGGGCTCGATCAGCACGTTGTCGATCAGGCGTGCCGGACCGAGCCGGGCCGCGGCCAGTACCACGAGATATTCGCTGTCGGGTTCCGGCATCGACAGGTCTCCCGCTTTGCGTATCGCCACGTACTGCGGCTCGAGGCCCGCACGGGACAGCGCGGCCGCCGCATCCGCCTCGAGCTTTTTATAGTCGCGATCGCCGCCGAGAATCCGGTCGCGGCACTCGCTGATCGTTCTATGCATTGCCGGGGCGAGCGCCCTTTCGTGTTCGCTGAGATAACGGTTGCGCGAACTCATCGCGAGGCCGTCCTTATTGCGCAACGTCGGCCCGGCCAGTATGCGCACCGGCATATGCAGGTCGGCCGCCATTCTCCGAATGATGACCAGCTGCTGATAGTCCTTCTGCCCGAAAATCGCGACGTCCGGCTGGGTGATATTGAATAGCCGGCTCACCACCGACGTCACGCCGTCGAAGTGTTCCGGGCGGTCGTTACCACACAGAATTTTCGACAAGCCCGGCACCGCCACGCGCGTCATGTGCTCGTGACCGAAGGGATACATTTGCTCGCTGTCCGGCGCGAACATGATGTCGACGTCGGCACGGGATAACCGACGTCGATCGTTCTCGAACGTCCTCGGATAATTCTCGAAATCTTCGCCGGCTCCGAATTGCGTCGGATTGACATAGACGCTGACGATGATGCGCTCGGCACATTCGGCGGCAAGTTGCACAAGACTCATGTGCCCCTTATGCAAATTCCCCATGGTCGGCACAAGCGCAATCGTGTCGCCAACCTGACGCCATCCGTCGGTCAGTGCTCGCAGGGTCGCGATATCTCGAACGGTCTTCACCGAAATTGTGTTGCTTGTCCTGAGGGAATCAGGAGAAGCAGTGCTCCGGCGCGGGATAGTCGCGGTTCTTGACCGCCTTGACGAAGCGGTGGCAAGCATCCAGGGGAGACTCCGCACCATCCATGAAGTTCTCAACGAATCGCGGCAGGCGCCCCTGGGTAATGCCGAGAACATCGTAGAGCACCAGGATCTGGCCATCGACATCCGGCCCGGCACCGATGCCGATGACGGGTACGCTCACGCTGGCCCGAACGGACTTGCCGAGTTCGTTCGGGACGCATTCGAGCAGAATGATGTCGGCGCCGGCGCCCTCGAGGGCCATGGCATCGTCGACCATCTGCTGCGCCTTACCGGCGTCGCGACCCTGCACCTTGAAGCCGCCGATCTTGTGCACCGATTGCGGCTTGAGCCCGATGTGTGCGCAGACGGGTATATCGTGACGCGCGAGATGCTCGACGATACCGACCTGCCCCGCGCCACCCTCGAGCTTGACCATCATTGCGCCACCGTCCTGCATCAGCCGCACGGAGTTCTCCAGCGCCTGCTCTTTGCTGCTGTAACTCATGAACGGCATGTCGGACACGAGGAACGGACGCCGCAGGCCACGCGCGACCACCTTCGTGTGATAAACGATGTCGTCGACTGTAACCGGGACCGTCGTATCGTGGCCCTGTATCACCATACCGAGCGAGTCGCCCACCAGCACGAGATCCGTGCCGGCGAGATCGACGAGCTGCGCGAAACTCGCGTCATACGCCGTCAGGCAGGCAATGGGTTCGCCGGCCGCCTTCATCTTGAGCAGCGTTGAAACGTTCACCGGCGGTTCGGCCATGCCGCGTTGTTCGAGCTGTGTATACATTCTGCCTCTCGGTTCGCCGCGGATATCGCGTCAGGCGGTCACTGATACGACGGGGTTGAAGAAATGACGCCCGCTGTTGATTCGGCAAATCTCATCGAGCAACACGCCATAGTGCTGCTCGTTATTGATCGGGTCGATCGTCGCCGCATTGACGATCAGCAGAGGAGACGCGTCGTAGTCATGGAAAAAACGTGCGTACACCTCGTTCAATCGTTCGAGATAGTGGCGCTCGATTCGTTGTTCGTAGTCGATACCCCGCCGCGCAATGCGAAACAGCAACGTATCCACGGGCGCCTGCAAATACACGACCAGGTCGGGCGCGGGCGGATCGACGGCTACGGACTCATAGACCTGATCGTAGAGCTCGAGTTCATGTCGATCGAGGTTGATCTGCGCGAACAGACGATCCTTCTCGATTAAAAAATCCGCGACCCGTATGTCGCTGAAAATATCGGCCTGCCGCAGCTCTTCGATCTGGCGAACGCGCTGAAACAGGAAGAACAGCTGTGTCGGCAGCGCCGATGCGCGCGGATTACGATAAAACCGTTCGAGGAAAGGATTCGCCTCGGCCTGCTCGAGCAGCAACTCGCTCCCCAGGCTCTCGGAAAGACGCCGCGCGAGGCTGGTCTTGCCGACGCCGATGGGTCCCTCGATGACGATGTAACGTGAATCGGCCATGAATTATTTTCGTTCTTTTTGTTAATCCTGGTCCGCCGTCGCGATGAAACGCGGCGACGAACATCCAATCCCGCGCCAAGTCAGTCCGGCAATTTCGTCAGCGTCGATCCATCGACACCCCGAACAAGTTCACGGACCGTCCCCATTCCCGGCACATACAGATCGGGGGCGACATCGAGTAACGGGAACAATACAAAATTTCGCTGCGAAATGCCCGGGTGCGGAATCGTGAGTCCATCCTCGCAAATCGCATGCTGTCCGAACGTCAGGATATCGAGATCGATGCAGCGCGGGCCCCAGCGAACGCCACTGTCGTGATCACGCCCCTGCAGTCGCTCGATGGCCTGCAGCGATTCGAGAAGGGTTCGAGCATCGAGCTGCGTCAGGATCAGCGCGACGCCGTTGACGTAGTCCGGCTGTCCCGCGGGACCCAGCGGCGGATTGCGGTAAAGAGAGGATACGTCCAGCAGGCGCGAATCCCGCAATGCTGACAGATGCTCGATCGCACGCCCGACCTGGGAGACCGGGTCGTTCAGGTTACTGCCGATCCCGATACACGACGGAAACCAGAGCTCGCCCCCGGTCATGACTCAGCCCGTCAGCGAGCGGCCGATTGGCGTCGCTTGCGCCCACCCGGGTTGCGACGACGGCCGGTAATACCAAAGGTCTGACGTTGCTCCTGCGGGGCCTGTTCCTGGATCTCGGTCCAGAACTCGGCGATGTCGGCATCGACCTCCCCCGCTGATGAACGCAACAGCATCAGGTCATACGCCGCGCGAAAGCGCTTGTGGCTCAACAAGTTGAAAGCGCGACGCCCGCGCATTTGCAGAAACCTCGGCTGTAACTGCAGCATCTCGCGCATGGGGAAGCTGAAGCGTCGCGGCAAGGCGACGCGTTGCGCCTGCAGCGAACTGATCTCGGCGGCGGCGGTGATCAGCGCCTGCGTCTCGGAGCAGCCGTCGCCCTCATCGACCAGTTCGTCGGCACGCGCCGCGACCGAATCCCACAGGAATACGCCAAACAGGAACATCGGCGTGATCGGCTTGCCATCCCGAACGCGCTGATCGGTGTTCGTGAGCCCCGCTTCGATCATCTGCGCGACGCGATCGCCGTCCGGGCCCGCCAGGCTTTCCGCCGTGAACGGGAACAGGTGCTCGAACAAGCCCAGCTGTCGGAGTTGTTGATAGCTGCTCAGCGCATGACCGCCCTGGAACATCTTCAGAAATTCGTCGAACAGGCGCGCCGGGGGCACCGCGTCCACCAGGTCCGCCAGGGCGGGAATCGGCGCGGCCGCATCCGGGTGCACGTCAAATCCCAGCTTGGCGGCGAAACGCGCCGCCCTGAGCATGCGCACCGGGTCCTCGCGATAGCGGCGTTCCGGGTCGCCGATCAGGCGCAACTTGCGGTTACGCAGATCCTCCATGCCGTTCGCGAAGGCCCAGACCGAGTAATCGGCGATGTTGTAATAGAGCGCATTGACCGTGAAATCCCGCCGCCATGCGTCGTCCTCGATGGAACCGTAAGCATTGTCGGAAATGATGCGACCGGATTCGTGGACGACGTGACCTGCGTCGTCGGTTTCCGCGCCGGAACTGCGGAACGTCGCGACCTCGATGATCTCGCGGCCGAAGCGCACGTGCGCCAGGCGGAATCGACGGCCGATCAGGCGACTATTGCTGAACAGCGCTCGCACTTCTTCCGGATGGGCATCCGTCGCGACGTCGAAATCTTTCGGATGGTGGCCGAGCAACAGATCACGCACGCCGCCGCCCACCAGGAACGCCTGGTACCCGGCATCCTTGAGCCGGTACAGCACCTTTACAGCGTTTCTGGATATGTCGGCGCGCGAGACGGTGTGTTCGGCGCGAGGGATGATCACTGGGCCGCGATCATCGGATTTCCGTATCTCGGTCAAAAAGCCTTTCCATGCGAGGGAGTGACGGGACGCCGCGTATCATAGCAGCCCGTCGAAACATTAATCGGTTTACTTCTTCCCCCGGCCCCGATGACCGATTAACATACGCGCTCGTCGGGCCGGCGGCGGCGCAGGTGTTGCGACCAAATCGTCGAACCCACATTAATAAAAATAGATAAGTATCTGTTTAAAATAAAATTTCGCTCCCTTCGTCTAGCGGTTAGGACGCGGCCCTCTCAAGGCTGAAACACGAGTTCGATTCTCGTAGGGAGCGCCAACTTCTCGATATCGCAACGCCCATCTTCGAACCTTGCCGGATTCTCACCGTCATCCTCCCGCCGGACTCCCGCGACGACTGGCGGCACTCGTTTACGACGGGCTCCTCGTACTCGGCCTGCTGGTGATTCCGACGCTGGCGGCGATCGCGATCCGCGGCGGCGAATCGATTCCACCCGGTAGCCTCCTCTTCCAACTGCTGCTGTTCGGAACGGCCGGCGGATTCTTCGTCTGGTTCTGGACGCACGGCGGCCAGACCCTGGGCATGCGGTCGTGGCAATTGCGGGTAGAGCGACAGTCCGGGGGACCCCTGTCCTACCGGGATGCGCTGCTTCGTTTCGGGGTCGGCATCGTGTCAATCGCCGCGGCCGGGCTCGGCTTGCTGTGGATCCTGATCGATCCGGACAAGCTTGCATGGCACGACCGCGCCGCCGGGACGCGCGTCGTCACGGTACCGAAAATCAAGAAATAGCTGTCAGCGGGCGCGCGCGAGCGCGATCAGCGTGGCAATCAGCAAGGCCACGGTCGGCAACCAGGCAACCACGAACGGATCGAGTTCATACACCTGACCGCCATCTGACAGGCCGCGCGAGGCGAGGAAATACGCGAGGCCTATGAACAGACCGACGATCATCTTCGCACCGGCACCGGAGCTGCGCATGCGCCCGAATACGAACGGCAGCGCCAGCACACACATCGGCGCAACGGCGACCGCCGCGGCAATGCGACTCCAGAAGGCAACTTCGTAGGTACTCGAATCAAGCTCGTTGCGTTTCAGATAGTCGATGTAGCGCCAGAGTTCCACACCGCTCAGCCCGTCGGGCCGCACGACCGTCAGGCCCACGAGGTCCGGGCTCAGGTTGTTGGATTGCGTTGAACGGCGGGCCTGCAGGGTCTTGACCCCGTTGCCGACGAACAGGGTCTCGTTGTAGTTGCTGAGCACCCATTGATTGGCCGCGTCGACGCCGGCCGAATCGGCACGACCGATGGCGTCCAGCTTGCCCTCTGCGTCGAGTTTATAGAGATAAACACCGCCCAGCCGATAGTCGTCGGTCAAGCGGCTCACGTTCAGATAGGTATCGCCGTCGCGAATCCACGCGCTCTTTCCGGTCGTCACCGGATCGTTTGCGTGCTTTGCCTGAGCGCGATATTGCCGGGCATAGTTGTCGAGCGGCGGTCCGACGTACTGCCCCGCCACGAGCGTGATCAGCGCGAGGATCACGCCGGTCATCGTGACCGCGCCGGCCAGGCGGAACATCGAGACGCCGGCGGCGCGAATAATGACGAGTTCGCCGTGATTGGCCAACGCACCGAGGCCCAGCAGGGAGCCGAGCAATACGGCCATCGGCAGCATCTGATACGCAATGTTCGGCAGTTTAAGGAAGGAATAGATGAGCGCCTGGAGCAGACCGTATTCGCCGGTACCGATGTCGTCGAGTTGCGTAACGAACTCGAGGAATACCGCCAGCCCCATCAGTACGGCCATCACCAGACCCGTCGTCGTGACGATGGACCTGAACAGATAACGTCGTATAACTCTCACGCTAGCGCCCCCTGAACGTCAGCCGGTTCAGGTAGCCAAACTGTCGCGCCAG
>JBLYYV010000147.1:0-11145 GCA_048550095.1 Gammaproteobacteria bacterium | reverse complement strand
CTCGCCACTTCGGTCAGGGTTTTCCGGGAAAACTTTTCGGGAGTCTTCGAGCGAAAAGTTCCTTCCCGGAAAATCCGCAATCCGTGCACGAGCCGAACCTCGCCGCCCAATCCCATTGGGCATCAATGTAGGCTGACGTGACTTGATCGATCGCGGATGAATTGCCGAGACCGGCCTACCGCTGCAAATTCTTTTCCTGCGAAGACTACGGAAAAGAGTTTCCAGCGCTCTCCGGTCTCTGCGGCGGTGGCAAGCCGCGGGCGTCGTGTCTCACGGCGCGGGGATGGTGGGCGTCAGGCTGCGACCTGCTGTTGCGGAAGGTATTCGCGGAGATAGGCCGAGAAATCGTGTAAGGCATCAATGCCGCTGGATTCGGCCTGATTGCACCAATCCTTGAGTTGCCGCAGAAGCCGTTCATTACTGACGTTGGCCTGATTCCAGAGATCAAGCAACTGCTGGCGGTATTCGTAGACGGTCCGCAGCGTAGCGTTGTCTTCCAGCAGGCTCGCGAGCTTGGCTTTCGCCGCGTCGTCGAGAACCACTGGCCCAGACACGAGCAGCTTGCGTGCGCGCTGCAGTACATGGTCTTCGCGGTGCTTGCGTTTCTCTCTGCGGAAGACCGGCAGCGTGACCTTGCGCGTGTAGTCGCGCAGAACGTGCATCCGATTTTGCATGACGGCCGTCAGCGTCTGTAAGTCGACTTGCCTCGGACTTGGCGACAGGATGGGCGTCGGCGCGATTCGGCGCACCTCGCAGAGACCGAGCGGTTTCATGATCGAGATGTACAGCCAGCCGATGTCGAATTCGTACCAGCGCACGGAAAACTTCGCCGAGGTCGGGAACGCGTGGTGATTGTTGTGCAGTTCCTCGCCGCCGATCAGGATTGCGATCGGCGTCAGGTTCGTAGAGGTGTCATCGGACTCGAAATTGCGGTAGCCCTTGGCGTGGCCGAGCCCGTTGATGACGCCGGCCGCGAAGACCGGCATCGCCAGCATCTGGATCGCGAAGATCGTGATGCCGATAGCGCCGAAGAGGATCACGTCGACCGTCAGCATCGAAAACAGGCCGAGCCAGCTGTGCGGCGCGTATATCTTGCGTTCGATCCAGTCGTCGGGCGTGCCGCGGCCGTATTTCTCCATCGTCTCTTCGTTGGCGGCCTCTTCGCGATACAGTTCAGCACCCTCGGTCAGGACTTTTTTCAGTCCGAATACCTTGGGGCTGTGCGGATCGCCCTCACGCTCGACCATCGCGTGATGTTTGCGGTGGATGGCAACCCATTCCTTCGTCACCATGCCGGAGGTCAGCCAGATCCACAGGCGAAAGAAGTGCCGCAGTATCGGATGAAGTTCGATGGCGCGATGTGCCTGGTCGCGGTGCAGGTAGAGAGTTACGCCCATCATCGAAATCTGGAGCATCAGGAAAGCCACAAGGACGAGCCCGAGGGTAGAGAGACTGAGCAGGCCGCCGTCCAGAAATTCGAGTATTTGGTTCATACACTTGCATCCACAGAGAGTCGGCAACGACTATAGCCGAACACCCTTATTGCGCCAAGGAATCGCCGCCACCACAGGTGGCCCGTAAAGCATGCCGTCGAATAGATAATCGACTGAAAAACCTGAAAACTTTAGACATGACATCACGATTGCCCGACCATCGGTCGGCTAACACAAATGCCTGAATTGCCGGAAGTCGAGACGACGCGCCGGGGAATTGCGCCGCGGCTCGAAGGGGCGCGGGTCGACCGCGTCGTGGTGCGCGATCGGCGGCTGCGCTGGCCGGTTTCAGCGGGCCTGGAGGATCATCTGACCGGCGCGGTCATCGACTCCGTGGACCGCCGGGCCAAGTACCTGCTGCTGCGAACCGCGCGGGGCACCCTGATCGCCCACCTGGGAATGTCCGGCAGCATGCGCTTCGTAACTCCTGAAATTGCGCCGAAAAAGCACGATCATGTCGACATACGGGTCGATTCTGGCGACATTCTGCGTTTTAACGATCCGCGACGATTCGGCTGCATGCTGTGGACTGCTGAGCCGGCCGAGGAGCATCCGCTGCTGGCAGCGCTCGGACCGGAACCGCTGGGCAGCGAATTCGACGGCCGGTATCTGCACGCGAGCGCACGAGGCCGTCGCGTTGCGATCAAGCAGCACATCATGAATGCCAACGTCGTCGTCGGCGTCGGCAACATCTACGCGAGCGAATCGCTGTTTCGCGCCGGCATTCACCCGAAGCGCGCGGCCGGGCGCGTGTCACTGGCGCGAATGGAAAACCTGACGAGCTCAATCAGGGACGTACTCGACGAGTCGATCCGATTTGGCGGCACGACGCTGCGCGATTTCTACAGCGGCGAGGGTAAGCCCGGCTACTTCCGGCATGAACTCCGCGTCTACGGGCGCACGAAAGAGCCCTGCGTGAAATGCGGCGAGCCCGTTCGCCAGGTCGTGCTCGGCCAGCGGTCGACGTTCTATTGCGTCAATTGCCAGACGTGACCGGCGGCTGACTAATACACCCGGCCCTCGATCTTCGCCCGGGGGTCCGTCGCCGCCTCGACCTCGCCGGTAGCGAAGTCCCAGGTTACGACGTTCATGTTGCCGAAAGGCCGCCGGACCTCGCGAACATCATGACCCATCTCCTCCAGTCGCGCCTGCTCACCCTCGGCCAGCGCCCCGGCCTCAAATGAAATCGCGTCCGGTATGAACTGGTGGTGGAAACGTTTCAACGCGACCATCTCTTCGGCGGTCGCCCCGTTCATCCACTCCATGCTCGCCAGCAACACCATCGTAATGATGCGGCTGCCGCCCGGCGTGCCGACGATCGCAACACCGCGATCGGATTCCAGGAACGTCGGCGACATGCTGGACAACGGGCGCTTGCCGGCCACGATCGCATTGGCACACGAGCCTACGAGCTCGTAGTTGTTCGCCGTCATCGGCTTGACGGCGAAGTCGTCCATCTCGTTATTCAGGATGACGCCGGTCCCGGGCACCATGAAGCCGGACCCGTACCAGGTGTTGACCGTCATCGTGCCGGCGACGCGATTGCCGTACTGATCGATGATCGAAAAATGCGTCGTATCGTTGCCCTTCGGCCCGTCGTCGGTTACGACCGAAAGCATTTCGCTCGGTGTCGCGCGGTCCCGGCGAATCGAGACGCGCTGACCCGCGGCATAGTCGGCATTCATCAATCGCTCGACCGGAACATCGACGAAGTCCGCGTCGCCGAGATACGCGGCACGATCGTGGAACGCCCGCCGCATCGATTCGACGATCAGATGCTTACGTGTCGCGCCGTCGACGGCGTCGAGGTTATAGCCATCGAGGATATTGAGCATGTTCGCGATTGCGATGCCGCCCGCGGAGGGCGGCGGCGCCGAGATGATTCGCGTACCCCGGTGCTCGAACGTCAGTGGCTCTCGCTCGACGACGCGGTACGCAGCGAAATCTTCCAGCGTCCACACACCGCCGGCGTCGCGGCTGCCGGAGACCAGGAGTTCCGCCGTCTCGCCACGATAGAAGTCGCGCGTGCCACCGTCGGCAAAGCGCCTCAAGGTGTCGGCGAGATCGGGTTGGCGCAGCACGTCGCCTTCTCTCGGCAACTCGCCGTCCGGGTAGTAGACCTCACCCAGCGCGGGCCACCGGTCGGTCGTCGTGCGGCGAAACTTGAGACCGAGCAACAAACGCGGATGCACGGGAAAGCCGCCTTCGGCCAGGCGTATCGCCGGCGCGAGCAACTGTTTAAGCGGCAGACGACCGTAGCGCTGCGCCAAATGTTCGAGGCCAGCCGCCTGACCCGGAATCCCGGCCGCGAGCGGCCCGTTCAGCGACGCGCCCTTGATCGGCTCACCCTGCTCGTCGAGATACATCGTTTCGGTGGCAGCCTGCGGCGCGACTTCGCGCGCGTCGACGAAAACGTTGCGGTTATCGTCGGCGAAATGCAGCAACCAGAATGCCCCGCCCCCGAGTCCGGACGAGTAGGGCTCGACGACGCCGAGCGCCGCGCTGACGGCGACGGCCGCGTCGAAAGCATTGCCGCCCGCCGCGAGGATCTCGTAGCCGGCCTGTGTCGCGAGCGGGTGCGCGGACGCGATCGCGGCCTTGCCGGGAACGTTCGGTGCGGTGGCCGCCGCGCTGACGAGCAGCAGCGCCACCACGAAAACATGGATCAGGTATTTCTTCATCGATGGGTGTTATTGATGCAGTTCACGCAACGCGCGCACGACCTGCGGATGAACGAACTTGGTCACGTCTCCGCCGAGCGACGCAACCTCCCGCACCAGCGATGACGACAGGAAACTGTATTCGTCCGTCGGCGTCATGAAAACCGTTTCGACATTTTCCTGCAGATGGCGGTTCATGCTCGCCAACTGAAACTCGTACTCGAAATCGGACACGGCTCGCAAACCACGGATGATGACGCCGAGCTTGTTCGCCGTAGCGTACTCGACCGTCAGACCCTCGTATCCATCGACGCTGACATTCGGCAGATCGGCCAGAACGATGCGCGCGAGCTCGATGCGCCGCTCGAGATCGAACGCTGGCGTCTTGCCCGGACTGGCCGCGATCGCGACGACCACTCGATCGAACAGGCCCGATGCCCGCCTGACGAGCTCGAAATGCCCGTTCGTGATCGGGTCGAAGGTGCCCGGATACATAGCGCCGACTGTCAAACGTCCACCCTCAGGAATGTCCCACTTTGAATTTGCCGAATCAGCCTCTTTTCGCCAACGCGTAACGCACCTGGCCGGCCGTCTTGTCACGGTCGACGACCCAGTTAGCCGGTAAGGCCGGCAGATCGTCATGACGGCCCAATTCGAGGTAAATCCTTGCCCCGTCAGCGAGCCAGCCGCGTTCGAGGAGTGTACACAATAATGACAGGCTGAATTCCCCGAACGGCGGGTCGATCCAGACGATATCGAAGGCTCGCGGTTCGCCGCGAAGGTACCTGAGCGCGTCGCCCGCGACGACGGACACGCCGTCGCATTCGAGGTGCGCGATGTTATCGCGCAGGCGGCCGACGGCGGCGGGATCCTTCTCGACGAAGACGACTTCAGCGGCGCCGCGGGACCGGGCCTCTAGGCCGAGGGCGCCGGATCCGGCGAACAAGTCCAGGCAGCGCGCGCCGTCCATGATCGGTGCGAGCCAGTTGAACAGTGTCTCCCGCACGCGGTCACCGGTCGGTCGCACGCCCGGGCCGGCCGGCAAATCGATGCGGCGACCGCGCCAGCGACCGCCGATGATGCGGAGCTGGCCTCGATGGCCGGGTTTTGCGCGCTTGCCCATGATGGCGATTCTGACCAAATTCGTCGCGCGGCGCATCGCCCTCGCCCGGAATCTATCGGGACCGGTTGTTTATTTAGCGGTCGAAATGGGTACCATGCCCGCCATGTCGACGAAGTCGAAGGAAAAGAAAGGACGCTTCTTCGGTCGCCTGCGCGAGAAACTCGGCGACGGCAAGGGCCTGAAACTGTCCCTGAGCCTGACCGGTCGCAAGCTCGACGCCGAACTCGAGGAAGAACTCGAAACGCAACTGTTGCTCGCCGACGTCGGCATCGAGGCGGCCGAACGCATCGTTGCGTCGCTCAAGAAGCGGGTCGGCGGCAAGGCGATCGGCGACGAAGCCCAGGTGCGAGAAGGTCTGCGCCAGGCTATCGCGGAGTTGCTGCAATCCCACGCAAGGCCACTCGAGATTCCGCCCGACCGCCGACCGTTCCTGCTGCTGGTCGTCGGCGTCAACGGCTCGGGCAAGACGACTACTATCGGCAAACTCGCGAAGAAGCTTCAGGCGCAAGGCCTGACGGTAATGCTCGCGGCGGGCGACACGTTCCGCGCGGCCGCGATCGAACAGCTACAGACCTGGGGAGAACGCAACGACGTCCACGTCGTCGCCCAGCAGCCCGGCGCGGACCCGGCCGCCGTCGTGTTCGATGCCTTCGAGTCGGCGAAGGCACGCAATATCGACGTCTTGCTGGCAGACACCGCCGGTCGATTACAGAATAAGGCCGGCCTGATGCAGGAGCTCGCGAAGGTCGTGCGCGTCGCCAAGCGGCTCGACCCCGACGCGCCCCACGAAATCATGCTCGTTCTCGACGCCAGCCTCGGCCAGAACGCCGTCAACCAGGCGGTCGAGTTTCATGACACGGTTGGCCTGACCGGCATCACGATGACCAAACTCGACGGGGGCGGCAAAGGTGGCGTGCTGCTGTCGATTGCCGAACGGCTCGATATTCCCTTCCGCTACATCGGCATCGGCGAAGGCATCGACGACATGGGCGTCTTCGACGCCGATCAGTTCGCGGCCGCCTTGACGGACACCGGCGGCTGACCGGCGGGGCGCTGCGATGATCCGATTCGATAACGTCACGAAGCGTTACGATCGCGGCCGCGAGGCCCTGAGCAACGTCTCGCTCGAGATCGGTGCCGGCGAGCTGATCTTCCTGACGGGACATTCCGGCGCGGGCAAGAGCTCGCTGCTGAAACTGATTGCGCTGATCGAGCGGCCGACGCGCGGGCAGGTTTTATTCGAGGGCCGCAACATCGGTCGATTGTCGAATCGGGCGATCCCGCGCCATCGACGCCAAATCGGCATGGTGTTCCAGGATCACAAGCTCCTCGAGGACCGGTCGGTGTTCGAGAACATCGCGTTACCGATGATCATCGCAGGCTATTCGCAGCGCGAGATGCGCGGACGCGTGCGGGCGGCCCTGGATCACGTCGGGCTGCTCGACATGGAGAGGAAGACGCCGTCGATGCTGTCGACCGGCGAGCAGCAGCGCGTCGGGATCGCACGCGCCGTCGTCGCCCGGCCGAAACTCCTGATCGCAGACGAACCGACCGGCAACCTCGACCCGGAACTGTCGCTCGACATCATGAACCTGTTCAGCCGGTTCAACGAAGTCGGCGTCACGATGCTGATCGCGACGCACGACATCGAGTTGCTGAACCGCTTGGGCGGCCGACGCGTCGTGCTCGACGAAGGCAAGGTCCAGTCGGAAGGCTGGAGCACCACCGATCATCGGGACGGCCCATGAACAAGCTGCGAACCTACCTTGCGCGGCATGCGCAGAATTGTATCGGCGCACTTGGGGCGATGACGCGCCAGCCGGTGGCGAGCTCGTTGACGATTGCGGTGATCGGCATCGCGCTCGCAATGCCCTCGGCACTCAACGTCATCGTGCAGAGCGGCCGAGCCGTAGCCGGCGGCTGGGATGATGTCCGCGACTTCTCGGTTTACCTGCGGCCGGACGCAGCGATCGAACAGGCAACCCGACTTCGCGACCAACTGATCGACAGCAGCATCGTCGAGTCAGCACGGCTGATTTCAGCCGACGATGCGTTGATCGAGTTTCAGAACGATCCGGAGTTCGGCAGCCTGCTCGCGGCGCTGGACAGCAACCCGCTACCGCACACGATCGTCGTGCGCCCGTCGGAGGATGCGGCAGCGATCGATCTGCAGGAACTCGAAGCGGGGCTGTCCAAGCGTTCCGACGTGGACCTCGTCAAGCTCGACACGGACTGGGTCAAACGGTTAAACGCGATGCTCGACCTCGCGCGACGCGGCGTGCTGATCGCGGCCATCATGCTGGTCGGCGCCGTGATCGTCATCATCGGCAATACGATTCGCCTGGATATCCAGAATCGCCGCGCCGAGATCGAAGTCACGAAACTTCTGGGCGCCAGCGACGGCTTCGTCAGGCGTCCGTTCCTGTATACCGGCTTCTGGTATGGGCTGCTGGGTGGCACCTTCGCCCTGCTGCTGCTGGGATTCAGCCTGTGGCTACTCAGTGAGCCGATGGAGCGGCTCGCAGGCCTCTATGGCGCTGCGTTCGAGCCGCCGGGCGTGGACGGCGGCACGGCGCTGGCGATCCTCCTGGGCGGCCTGCTGGCGGGCCTGGGTGGCGCGTGGTCCGCTGTCGCGCGGCATCTTGCCGCGATTCAGCCAAAAGTTTAAACAACTGTTTTTAATAGTTTTTTATCCATTTACGTTGCGGAACTCCAACAGTATTTAGCACTCTAAGTGCCGGAGTGCTAGAATTACGACAGGAGTTTAACCGCAGCAATGACACACGCCTTGACCCCCAATAATCGTGATCTGATCCTCGCCGGCCCGGTCGGTAGTCTCGACGCTTACATCAGCGGCGTGAACTCGGTACCCATGCTGAGCCAGGAGGAAGAACAAGCGCTGGCCCGGAAATTCCGGGAGCAGGACGACCTGGACGCCGCCCGGCAGCTCGTCATGTCGCAACTACGATTCGTCGTGCATATCGCCCGCGGTTACAACGGTTACGGACTGCCCCTCGGCGACCTGATTCAGGAAGGCAACATCGGCCTGATGAAGGCCGTCAAGCGCTTCGACCCCGATGTGGGTGTTCGCCTGGTGTCGTTCGCGGTTCACTGGATCCGCGCGGAGATTCACGAGTACGTGCTGCGCAACTGGCGACTCGTCAAGGTTGCGACGACGAAGGCGCAACGCAAGTTATTCTTCAATCTCCGCAAGGCCAAGAAGTTCCTTGGGTGGCTGTCGGCGGCGGAAACGGAAGCCATTGCCAACGATCTCGGCGTCAGCGCTAAAGAAGTCACGGAGATGGAAAAACGACTGGCCGGACACGACATGGCATTCGACCCGTCGCCGAGCGATGACGAAGAGAGGGCTTACGCGCCCGCGCACTACCTGCCCAGCCCGATGCCGGATCCGGCCGAGATCATCGAAACGGTTGACTGGCAGGATCAGAATTCAGATCGACTCGTGACGGCACTCGAAGATCTCGACGAGCGAAGCCGGCAGATACTCGAGGAACGCTGGCTGTCCGAGAAAAAGACAACGCTGCAGGATCTCGCCACGCGGTATGGCGTATCGGCGGAACGCATTCGACAGATTGAGCAACGCGCAATCAAGCTACTGCGTGCCGAACTCGCGCCGGCCTGATTTAGCCAAGGCCAAAAATGACAAGGGCCGTCCCGCCGGCAAGCGGGACGGCCCTTTTTTCTTGCACCAAAGGCGTCAGTCGTCGGTGACCGGGACGATCGTGAGCTCTACACGACGATTCTCGGCCTTCCCCGCTTCCGTTGAGTTGCTCGCGATCGGATAGTTCTCGCCGCCACCAATGGTGATCAGGCGCTCGCGATTGATATTGCGCGACACCAGGTACGCGGCCACGCTCTCGGCGCGTCGTTCGGACAACCGCTGATTGTAATCGGTGGGACCGCTCGAGTCGGTGTGGCCCGCGACCTCGACGAACGTCTGGTTGAATTCCTCGAGTACCAGACCGACCGAATCGAGGATCGGATAGAACTGCGCGCTGATGTCGCCGCTGTCGACCGCGAACGTGACATTGCCCGGCATGTTCAGCGTGATGTTATCGCCGATGCGCGTGACGCTGACACCGGTGCCCTCGAGCCGCTGACGCAGTTTCATTTCCTGCTGATCCATGTAGTAGCCGATGCCGCCGCCGGCCAGCGCGCCGACGCCGGCAAGAATCAGCGCGCGCTTCTTGCGCTCGGCGGAATCGTCGCCGCTGATCAGGCCGACTGCTGCGCCCGCGGCCGCGCCGATGGCGGCACCCTTGGCCGCGTTGCTGGTCTTGCTTTCCTGCGTATAAGGATCGAGCGTCGTGCAGGCCGTCGCCAGGAATGAGATGAGTGTAATCCCGGCGATGCGCCGGAGTTTCGGGTAAGAATCCATTCGTATCCTCCATGTGCCATGATCGGCTCGGAAACAGCGGCGAATTCTAGTGAATTCCGGGCGCGCGGTCCAAGCCGGGTCCGCAGTTTCCAAACTGAATCCGGGCGAACCGGACCATATGGATGATCGATGGCCTCTCCGGACGACCCGACAGTACGCGACTACAGCCACCGAGCCGTCTGGCGAATCGCGGCGCCGATGATCGTCTCTTCCGTGACCGTGCCGCTGCTCGGGCTCGTCGATACGGCCGTCATGGGCCACCTGGACGACACGATCTACCTTGCCGCGGTCGCGGCCGGTGCGACGATTTTCACCGTGCTTTTCATGGGCCTGAACTTCCTGCGCATGGGCACGACGGGCATTACGGCTCAGGCCTTCGGTGCGCGCGACAACGACGCGTTGCGCGAAGCACTGGGACTGTCGGTCACGACGGCACTCGCACTCGCATTCCTGATCATCCTTGGACAAACGCTCATCGGCGACGTCGCGCTGGATTTACTCGCCCCCAGCGAACGCGTCGGCGCACTGACGCGCGAGTATTTTTCTATCCGAGTCTGGAGCGCGCCCGCCTCGCTGTGCAACTTCGTCCTGATCGGCTGGTTGATCGGCATGCAGGATGCCCGCGGCCCGCTGGCGATCATGGTGACGACCAACGTCGTCAATATCGCGCTCGATCTCATACTGGTCGTCGGACTGGGGATGCAGGTCGACGGTGTCGCACTCGCCACGGTGCTGGCGGAAATCTGCGGTTTGACGGTCGGTATCCTGTTCGTCATCCCGAAACTCCGCGCTCACAGAAGCAGCGGAGTGCCCATCCCGTTTTTCGACCTGTCGGCATACCGGCGCCTGTTTTCCGTCAACGCGAATCTATTCGTGCGCACCATGGCACTGATGTTCGTTTTCGCATTCATCACGGCGCAGGGCGCGCGGATGGGCGATGTCATTCTCGCCGCCAACGCATTGCTGATGAATTTCCAGTTCTTCCTGTCGTATGCGCTCGATGGAATCGCGTATGCGGCCGAAGCGCTCGTCGGTAAGGCAATCGGCGCGCGCGATCGACAGGGGCTGCTGTTGGCCGTGCGTCGTTCGCTGCAATGGTCGCTGCTCTTCGCCGGCGGCTTCTGCCTGACGTACGTCGTCGCCGGCAATATCATTGTCGATGCCCTGAGCGACATCGAACCTCTGCGGGATGCGGCGCGTGCGTATCTGCCATGGCTGATCGTATCGCCGCTGATTTCGGTCTGGAGTTTCCTGTATGACGGCGTATTCGTCGGCGCGACGCGATCGCGGGAAATGATGATCGTCATGGTCGGCTCGCTGCTGCTCGTCTTCCTGCCAACATGGTTCGGCTTTTCGCAGTGGGGCAACCACGCGCTGTGGCTCGCGTTTACACTGTTCATGGCCGCGCGGGGAGTCGGCATGCACGCCTGGTTCAAGCGCCTCGTCGCCAAAGACGCATTTCAGTTCAGT
>JBLYYV010000146.1:0-2862 GCA_048550095.1 Gammaproteobacteria bacterium | reverse complement strand
GTCCTCGATATAAGGCAGGCGCTGGAGGCGGACCTTGGATCGCTCGACCTTGCTGTTCGAGAGGTAGCCACCCTCGAACTGACGCATCTCGCGCCGAAAGACATCGTCGTTGACCGAATCGGCGCCCTGGAAATTGACCCGGCGCACGTAGACGCGATTCTTGGGCTCGATATACAGCGTCAGCGAGACGGTTTTCGCGTCGCGGTCGAGCTCGGGGACCGGCTCGATCGATGCGAATGCGTAGCCCTCCTCGCCGAGACGCAGGCGAATCAGGTCGGCACTATTCGAAATGACACGCTGCGAGTAGATCTGGCCCGGTTTAACGGCGACGAAGGGGGTGAATTGTTGCTCGGTCAGGATCAGCTCGCCCGCCAGCCTGACGTCGGAAATCGTGTAGCGGTCACCCTCCACGATATTGATCGTGATGAAGATGTCTTCCTTGTCCGGCGCGATCGCCACTTGGGTCGACTCGATCGCGAAATCGGCGAAGCCGCGATCCATGTAATAAGAACGCAGGATTTCGAGGTCGCCGGACAGCGCCTCGCGCGAGTATCGGTCGTCCTGCCGAATGAATGACAGCAGGTTTGGCGTGCGCAACGAGAAGGCATCGAGGAGATCCTTATCCTTGTAGGTCTCGTTGCCGACGATGTTGATCTGGCGAATCCGCGCGCGGTCGCCCTCTTTGATCTTGATCGCTATCTGGACCTTGTTGCCAGGGACCTCGGTGACCTCGGAGGTGACCTTCGCGGCGTACTTGCCCTGACTGAAATACTGATCCGTCAGCGACTGTTCGACCTCATCGATGACGGAACGATTAAAGGTGCGCCCAGCCTTCAGGCCGATCTGTGCGAGCGGCTCTTCCAGGTCTTCGGTCTTGATGTCTTTATTGCCCTCGATCGTGAACGATTCGATCGATGGGCGCTCGGCCACCGCGATAACCAGAGTCCCGTCGTCCCAGCGCAGCTCAACGTCCTTGAAGAACCCGGTACTGTAGACCGCACGAATCGCTTCCTGGACACGCTGTACATCCAGCGCATCGCCGATATTCACCGGCAGGTAGTTGAACACCGTACCGTCGGAGATGCGCTGCAGCCCCTCGACGCGAATATTCTTGACCACGAGTTGCTCTGGCGCCGCACTCACCAATGGCCCCGCTCCGCCCGGCGGGCCCATCATCTGAGCCATTGCCGAATCCGCCAGCACCGACACGGCCATTGCGGCCAGCAACGCCCTGGCAAATATCGAGACGCTGTAAACGCGCGACCTCATCAGCCGAAAATCCGCGCGAGATCGTTATAGAACGCGAAACTCATCAACAACAGCAGGAAAACGATGCCCATTTGCTGGCCGATCAACTGCGCCTTCTCGGACATGGGGCTGCCTTTGGCGCCCTCGATCAGCTGATAGAAAATCTGGCCGCCATCCAGCATCGGGATCGGCAGCAGGTTCAGAATCCCGAGGCTGATACTGACGATAGCCAGGAAACTCAAAAACTGAACCATGCCGATACTCGCACTGACACCCGCGTACTGCGCGATGTTGATGGGCCCGCTGATGTTCTTCACCGACACGTCGCCGATGACCATGCTGAAAATCATCCGGACGGTCAGCGCCATCATCTCCCAGGTCTTCGCGACGGCCCTTCCCAGCGCCTCACCGACGCCGTACCGCTGTTCCGCCCGCATCGACTCCAACAAGTCTTCCGGCACTCTGACCGACGCGCCAATGCGACCGATCGCCTCGCCGTCCACGTCGATCTCACCGATCTCGATGCTGAGCGGCACCTCGATCCCGTCGCGTTCGACGACGACCTCAATCCTCTGGTTGGGCCGCGCGCGCACAAAATCGACCCAGTCCGGCCACGATTCCACCATCGCGCCCTCCGCCCTCAGCACCAGGTCACCCGGCTCAAAGCCGGCGCGTTCCGCCGGACCGCCCGACGTCAGCACGTCGATGACGGGCGGAAGACGCGGCGACCACGGCCGAAAGCCCAGGCCATTGAACAGCTGCCCCGGCTCGGTCAATTCCGACTCGCGGCCCGCGCTGCGCAGCGTGATCGAAACCTCGGGCGCGCTCTCGCGGCGCACGGTCAACGGAATGTCCCCGTCACTGAGCATTTCGTTCAGCATCGCCAGAATCGTGCCTTCCCACGTCCCGACGGGCCGATCGCCGACGCGCAATACCTCGTCGCCGCTCAGCAAACCCGCCGCCGCGGCAATCGAGTCGGGCTCGACTTCACCCACCAATGGTTTTGCGCCGGGAACACCAATTACGAACATGCACCAGTAGGCAACGATCGCGAACAGGAAGTTCAATCCGGGTCCGGCCGCCAGGATCGCGACCTTAGCCGGCCCGGACTTGCGGTTCAGCGCACGATGCTGCTCATTCAGCGGTACCGCGCAGTCGCGCTCGTCCAGCAGTTTCACGTAACCACCGATTGGAATGGCCGAGACACAGAACTCAGTCTCGTCCTCGCCATAGCGCCCCGACCACAAAACCCGTCCGAAACCGATGGAAAAGCGCAACACTTTGACGCCCATCCAGCGGGCGACGATGTAATGCCCCCATTCGTGCACCGCAACGAGAATCGCGATTGCGACGATAAAGGAGACCGCGGACGTGAAGAAACCTGCCATCAATAATCCATTATCAACTGCTCAACAGGCCCAGCCAGGCAAACTCGAGCACGAACAGTGGCACAGCTGCCGTGACGCTGTCGACCCGATCCAGCACCCCCCCATGACCGGGAAACAGGTTACCACTATCCTTCAGGCCGGAATTGCGTTTGAACATGCTGACGGTCAGGTCGCCGACGACGGAGACGGCGCCGACCGACAATCCGACCGGGACCATGACGACCGG
>JBLYYV010000145.1:0-10469 GCA_048550095.1 Gammaproteobacteria bacterium | reverse complement strand
GGCGTGGGCGGCGCCACCGTTTAACTGGATCTGGGTGGTGTGTTGCATGCCTTTAGCCAGACATTGAAATGCGGCTGCTCGTCGCCGAGCTGCCGCAATTCTTTGTTATTAATTTGATTGCTCAATGCGACTCAAGGGTGGGGCAATTCAATTATTGGCCAGCTGCAGAGGCGCCAGCGACTGGACGGCCTGGATAACGGCCGCACGCTCCTCGTCCGGCAGCGGAATCAGGCCCTTGTCGGACAGGTAGCCGTCCTCACCCATTGCCTTCTCGCTCGTAAACTCGCCCAGATACTCACGCATACCCGGTATCGCGTCGACGTGCGCCTTCTTGACGTAGAAGTACAGCGGTCGCGAAACGGGATAATCGCCGTCGGCGATTGCATCGAAGGTCGGCTCCGTGCCGTCGACGCGCGATCCCTGCACCACGTCCGCATTCTGGTCCAGGAAGCTGAAGCCGAAGATGCCGAGCGCCTTCGGATTCGCGCGGAGTTTCTGCACGATCAGGTTGTCGTTCTCGCCGGCTTCGATGAAGCGGCCGTCCTCACGAATCGTATGGCAGATGCTCTTGTAGCGACCCTTGTCTTCGCTCTTGATGGCCTTGATCCAGTCGTACTTTTTACAGCCACCTTCCATGGCCAGCTCGACGAACGCGTCGCGCGTACCCGAAGTTGGCGGAGGCCCGAGCACTTCGATCTTGTTGTCCGGCAGGTTCGGATTGATGTCGCTCCAGGTCTGGTATGGATTCGCGACCAGGTTCTCGCTGCCATCGGGGTTTGGCACGTCTTTCGCCAGCGCGAGGAAGATGTCCTGGCGCGAGATCTCGTAGACGTCGGCACTCGCGGCGTTGGCAAGCACGATGCCGTCGTAACCGATCTTGACCTCGATGATGTCGTTGACGCCGTTTTCTGCGCACATCTCGACCTCCGACGCCTTGATGCGGCGAGAGCTGTTCGTGACATCCGGGTGCTGGACGCCGACGCCGGCGCAGAACAGCTTCAGGCCGCCGCCGGAACCGGTCGACTCGATTTTCGGGGTCTTGAAGTCGCTGGTGCGGCCGAACTGCTCGGCAACGACCGTCGCGAACGGATACACCGTCGAAGAACCGACGATGCTGATGTAATCGCGCGCCGCCTGAGCGTGCGCTACGCCGGTCAGCATGGCGACGGCTGCGACGCCGGCGATAGTTGAATTCGTTAGCAGATTCCCAGACACGAGATCCTCCGAGGAAGGGTTTCCAATCAAGTACTGGGGGCGAGTCTAGAGGTCGAATGTTAAGGAATTATTGCAGCGCCCGATCGGTTTGCCGCTGGAGGTTATTTCTCCGCCGCGCCAATCTCCTCACGGACCTGATCGACGCTGACATGCCGTATATCGCGCCCATGGACCATATAGATCACATACTCGGCGATATTCTGCGCGTGATCGCCGATGCGCTCGAGCGAACGGGCGACCCAGCTGATGTCCATGAAGCGCCGGATCGTCCGGTTATCCTCCATCATCATGCTGATGCATTGCCGGGTGATCTGGTCGTATTCCTCATCGACCAGCTTGTCCTCCTCGACGATGACCAGCGCGTCATCCGTATCGAGGCGCGAGAACACATCGAGCGAATCGTGCAGCATCGACTGCACGTGCTCGGCCAGGACCTTGAGTTCCGTGTAATGGTCGTGCGGGCGAATGTCGGTCGCCAGCTGAGCGGCCAGGTTGCCGATGCGCTGCGCCTCGTCGCCGATGCGCTCGAGGTCCGTGATCGTCTTGATCACAGCAACGATCAACCGAAGGTCGGTCGTGGCCGGGCTGCGGGTCGCCAGGATGCGGCTGCACTCCTCGTCCATCGACACCTCGAGATCGTTGATCTTGTAGTCTTCGCTGGCAACGCTCAGACCCATCTCGCTGTCGCCGGCGATGATCGCCTCGATCGCGCGATCCAGGTGCTGCTCGACGAGCCCGCCCATGCGCAGCACTTCGCTGCGCAGCGCTTCGAGTTCGTCGTTGAACTTGCGCGAGATGTGCATGCCGAATTGTTCTGTTTCCATATTTTTTCACCAGCGGCCCCGCTCGGGGCATCAATCTGTCCGGTGCCGCGCGGACGTCAGTCGTCGCGGCGAGAAATGGCATATGAAGGCGCTCCCTTCACCGGGCCGGCTGCGGATTTCCAGCTCCGCATCGTGGCGCTTCAGGGCGTGCTTGACGATCGCCAATCCCAGGCCGGTGCCGCCCTGCTGCCGGGCGCGACCTTCGTCGGCCCGAAAGAAGCGTTCCGTCACGCGTGGTATATCAACCTCGGCAATACCGATGCCCGTGTCCTCCACCGACAAATGCCCGCCGTCGTCGTCGACATCCCAGCGAATGACGATACTGCCCTCGCTCGGAGTATACCGAACCGCGTTGGAGACGAGATTCGACACGACGGACTGGATCTCGGTTTCCTCGCCGAGCAAGTTCTCTTCACTGTCGACCTCTACCGCAATCTGTTGCGCGCGTTCGCCCTGCGCGAGGACTTCTTTTCTCGCCGACGCCAGGATCGCGGGGATGTCGACGGCATGGTCCATCGGGCTCGAGGCGCCGGACTCCAGCCGGGATAGTTCCAGCAGATCCTGCACCAGCTGGCTCATGCGGTCGGCCTGCTCACGCATATCGGCGATCGGCTGTCGCCATGAGCCCGGGCATTCCTCATCGTCTTCGAGCGCGTCGAGATAACCGGCGATGACCGTCAACGGCGACCGCAGTTCATGCGATGCGTTGGCGACGAAATCGCGCCGCATGGCTTCGGTCTTGATGGTCTGCGTGATGTCACGCGCCAACAAGAGATTCTGTTCCGGCCCGAAAGGGATCAACCGGCACGACAGCCACACATCGGGGTCGCCCGGCGAAGGAATCTCCACGCTGTCTTTCGAGGACCGACCATCGTTGGCAAGATAGGCGACGAAACTCGGATGCCTGATCAGGTTATCGATCCGCATGCCGCGATCGGTCTTCTTTCTCAGCCCGAGCAACGCACGCGCCGCCTTGTTGTGGTTGATGATCTCGTAGCGGTCATTCAGAACGACGCCGCCGTCGGGAAAGGCTTTCGTAGAAGCCCTCACCTCCTTGACGAGCCGCCGGAATTTCTTCCGCTCCAGTCGCGAACGATCCTTGAGGTGCTGAATGCGCGCGAATATGCGGGCCCACGGGCCGTCGCCGCCGGGCGCCGTGACGATCTTCGGCCGCTCTAACCAGCGCTCGAGCCGATTCAGGTTGAAGAGGTGCCAGCCGAGCAGCACGATCAGTGCCAGCATCAGGCCATGCAACGGGAAGCCGTAAAGCGCGCCGATCAAAGCGCCGGCACCGAGGACGGCGGCATCTTTCAACAGCAACGTTATCCAGGCTTGGGACATCCCTAGCGAACCGAGAATCGGTACCCGGCGCCCCTCACAGTCTGCACCAGCTTGTCCAGTCCATGTGCCTCGAGCGCCTTGCGCAATCGCCGAATATGCACGTCAACCGTGCGTTCTTCGACGTAGACATTCTGCCCCCACACGAAATCGAGCAGTTGCTCGCGACTATAGACGCGCTCGGTATGCTGCATCATGAACTTGAGCAGTCGGTATTCCGTCGGGCCAAGGGTGATCTCCGTATCTCCGGCCTGCACGCGATGGCCGACGGGATCCAGCGTCAGCGCGCCGGCTGCCAGCGTTGCGTCTTCATTCGACGTCGAACGGCGTAACAGGGCCTTGATGCGGGCGATGAGTTCCCGCGGTGAAAACGGCTTGGTGATGTAGTCGTCCGCGCCGCCCTCGAGGCCGATGATCTTTTCGCTCTCCTCGGCCTTCGCCGTCAGCATGATGATCGGCAGCTCGCTGTTCGCGTCGTCGCGTCGCAGGGCGCGCGTCAATTCGAGCCCGCTGGTATCAGGCAGCATCCAGTCGACCAAGACGAGGTCCGGCCTGGTGTCGACGATCTGGCGCCGGGCGGCTGCACAGTCTTCGGCCTCGTCGACCGTGAAACCGGCGCGCTTCAGGTTGAACGCCAGCATCTGCCGAATCGGCGCCTCGTCTTCAACGATCAATATGCGCCTCGCGGGCGCGGCATCAGACATAGCTCTTTGAGTGTGCATGGTGGCAATGATTACAGCAACACATTGTTACAGAATGATGACGGCGCAATTCACCGCGCGCGGGCGAACGCCCCTCAGAGCCACGGCGCGACGTATTCGAGGCTCAGCCGCCACAGGCGCTCGGCGGCCTCGCGGTCCCAGTCGAGGGCCAGCGGCAGCGTGCCCTCGCCGTGCGATTTCAGGAAAAACGCGCCATTGATGTCGGCGTCGTCGCCGGTCGCGGTAGCCAGGAAAATCGGCGTGATCGCCCCGTCCGCGGGCGTTCGCATACTCCGCCGCATCCGCTCGATGCGTGCCTCGCCGAAGTCGCGATTGCCGGTCAACAGGTCGGTGTCGATCAGACCGGGGCAATAAGCGTTGGATACGATGCCGGAGCCGGCCAGCTTCATCGCCAGCAGGTTGCTGACCCAGAAGTTCGCGAGCTTCGTATTCGCATACGCGGTCCAGCCATCGAAGCGCTGCTCCATTTGCAGGTCATCGAAGCGCAGCGCGGCGCTGCCCATCGCCGACGATGAATTGAACGAAATACTCGCCGGCGCGCTCGCCCGCAACGTCGGCAGCAGGCGTTGCGTCAGCAGAAACGGGGCAAGGTGATTGACGGCGAACGTCAGCTCGAAGCCGTCCGCACTGACCTGTCGATGGTCCGTCAGCACGCCCGCGTTATTCGCCAGTACATGCAGCCCGTGGCCGCGTTCGATGACCCGGATCGCGAGTGCCGCGACCTGATCGAGCGACGAGAAGTCCGCGAGCAGCATGTGGATATCGTCGTTGCCCGACGACGATCGCAAGTCGTCGAGCGTCCGCGCGGTCTTGTCGCGATCGCGTCCGTGGATCAGCAATGTCGCGCCGCGCTCGGCAAGGTCGGCGGCGATGGCTTTGCCGATGCCGTTCGTCGCGCCGGTCACGAGGCAGACCCTGCCCTTCACGTCCCCGCCACCGGCGGCGCCCGCTCGGAACTGACGCGCTTGAACTTGCCCGGCTGCCGCAGGTTCCAGACCCCGGTTTCGATCGAGTAGCTCAAACCCGGCAATGCGGCCTCGAGTTCACGGGCCAGGGCCGGCTCGACATCCCCGGGTGAAGCCGACTGGTAGAACAACACCAGCGAACCGTCGGCTCGCTGATGCAGGCGCCACGCATCGAGACCCGGTACGCGCTCGAACCGAAAACTCAGCGGCGACACCTTGCGGCCGCCGGCGTCGATAATCCAGTCGTCGCGACGGGCCTCCTCGATCGTGACCGTCGGCAGGCGAATGTCGCAATCGGCGGGCGCGCCATCGAAACGAATACGGTCGCCGAGCCGATAGCGCAGCAGCGGCTGTGACGAGATGAACAGCGGCGTCACGATGAGTCCGTCGTCGCCGGGCTCGATGACGACCTCGTCGACGTTGGCGTGGTAACGGCGACACAGCGGGCATTGCCAGGCAATGGCGCCGGACTCGGTCGAGCCGTAACGGTCGAGCACCTCGGCGCCGAACGCGCCTTCCATCAATGCACGCCACTCGGGGCGCAGGTATTCGCCGCCGGGAGCAACGTACCGCGTACCCAGCTGTGTCAGGTCCGCGCCGGTGCATTCGATGAAGCGCACGATGCCGCTGGAGATCCCGCGGATCAGCTGCGGCTTCAGCGCCGTCAGCAGTTGCAGGGCATCGTCGGGCTCGGAGGCGACGCCGATGAACCACGTGCGATAGGTTTGCTCGCCGTATTCGAAGTACTTCGGCGCATCGTCGGGCTTCGCGCAGTCGCCGCCGTCCACAAACACGACCTGCGTGATGTCCTTCGGCAGGCTGTAAAACTGTTGCGGTCGATACAGCAGCGCGCGGCGAAACTCGCGCTCCCACGCGTTATTACGAATCGTGACCTGGAAGCCGCTGGTGCCGGACGTGCGCGTGCCTTTGACCGGCGACGGCGAGATCACCGGGATGTCCGCGACGTCGGGTTTCTCCAGCGGGGGGACGTCCGTCCACGCGGCCGCGTCACCGATACGCTCGCGATAGTAATCGCTGTGGCTGCGAAACCAGTCGAGCAGCCGCGCGAGATCATGAACCGGCGGCGCAGTCAGCGCGCGCCGCCGCAATTCCCTCACCCATGTTCCGTCCGGCGCGAACGTCGCGGATCCGGCGAACTCCATTCAACTCGTCCGCAGCGAACCGACGAACTCGGCGACGCCGTTCAGCAACATCTGTGTCGCCAGCAGGATCAGCAGCATGCCCATCAGTCTTCCGAGCGCCCGCGCGCCGCGGTCGCCGAGGAAGCGCATCAGGTACGGCGACGCCGTCAGTATGGTGGCCGTTCCGGCCCACGCGATGAATAAAGCGATGCTCCACTCGACCATGCGATCGGGCTGAGTCGAACTGAGCAGCAACAGTATTGCGATGGCAGACGGGCCTGCGACCATCGGCATCGCGAGCGGCACGATGAACGGATCGTCGATGGCTTCGGAGCCGTCACTGACGGACTGCGGGAAAATCATTCGCAGTGCGATGACGAACAACAGCACGCCACCCGCGATATTCAACGATGGCTGGCTGAGTTGCAGAAAACTAAGGATGGCCGTACCGGCCCACAGGAACACCATCAGGATGATGATCGCGAACAGCATCTCGCGCGCGAGAATCTTCGCGCGCGCATGGCTGTCGACATGCTCAAGGATCACGTTCGCCACCGGCATGTTGCCGAGCGGATCCATGATGAAAAACAGCGTTACGGCGGCGGCGGCAATACTCGGCCAGTCCATCGTCCTCTCCGGGTGGGTGTTGAAACAACTTCTACTAGATTCCTCAGCCGAATGCGAGCACGCACCGCGTCGTCTAGAATCTGCAACAACGAAGCCGCGGGACAGCGACCATGCGCCGACGAAAACTCCTGACCAGCGCGTTCGCCGGGCTCGCCGCCGCCGCTTGCTCGAGGCCGGACTCGGCCGACGACAATCGTCAATCGAACGCAGCCAGTTTCCGCTGGAAGATGGTCACATCCTGGCCTGCGAACTTCCCCGGATTCGGCTCCGCGGCCAACTTTCTCGCCGAGATGATCGAAACAAGCTCGAATGGACGTTTGAGTATTCGCATCTTCGCCGCCGATGAACTCGTGCCGGCCTTCGAGGTATTCGACGCGGTCTCCGGCGGCACGGCGGAGATGGGCCACTCCGCGCCGGTCTACTGGAAAGGCAAGATCCCGTCGGCGCAGTTCTTCAGCGGCATCCCGTTCGGCATGTTGCCGATGGAGTTCAATGCCTGGCTGTACCACGGCGGCGGCCAGGAACTATGGGCAGAAGCGTACGCGCCTTTCGGCGTCATGCCTTTGTCAGCCGGCAACACGGGTCCGCAGATGGGCGGCTGGTTTCGCCGCACGATCGAGTCGCTCGACGACCTGGCGGGACTGAAGATGCGCATGCCGGGTCTCGGCGCGGAGGTGCTGAAACGCGCGGGCGCCACCCCCGTGAATATCGCCGGCGCGGACTTATATACGGCACTGCAGACCGGCGCTATCGATGCGACGGAGTGGGCGGGCCCCTATAACGACCAGGCGTTCGGTTTTCACGACATTGCGCCGTATTACTACTATCCCGGCTGGCATGAGCCGTCCGGCACACTCGAGTGCCTGGTCAACGCCGACGCATACGCGCAACTGCCGGCCGATCTACGCTCCGTCGTCCGCTCGGCGTGCAGCGCGACGAACGAAGTCATTCTCGCGGAGTTCACCGCGCGCAACCAGGTCGCGTTGCGACAACTCGTCGATGAGCACGGCGTAGAGTTGCGACGCTTTCCCGATGACGTCATGCGACGACTCAAGGAACTCACGGCGGATGTCATCGCGGACCAACGGGCCAGCGATGCGCTGACGAACCGGGTCGCCGAATCCTATGCCGGTTTTCAACAACGCTCGGCCGAATGGCGACGGGTATCCGCGGACGCGTTTCTTGACGCCCGATCCAGTCAGGCCGGCCGATAGTCTTCGCCCAGTCCGTCCGCGGCCTGGCGGCCGATATGACGGACCTGCTCGTCGGTGTAGGTCTCGCTCGCCTCGATGCCCCAGACCACGCCCGGCCACGCGAAATCGCTGGAATGACGACCGACGACGTGGATGTGGAGCTGGCTGACAACGTTGCCGATCGCCGCAACATTCAGTTTCTCGACACCGTCGAGTTCCTGAACGAAATGCGAGACGGTGTTGATCTCGTCGTACAGTATCGCCTGCGCCAGCAGGTTCAGGTCGCAGATCTCGGTGACGTCCGTCTCGGGTACCAGGATGAACCAGGGGACGGCCGCGTTGTTCATCAACAGCAGCCGACACAGCTTGAAGCGCCCGAGCGCGAAGCAGTCGCGCTCCAGCCGCGCATCCAGTTGAAATTTCTTCTTACTCATCGAAGTCGCGTTCCATAACAAATAACCGGGACTCGTCATCACCTTCCGCAAGGCGCACCGTACGCTCGTATTTCATACCGAGCTTCTTCAACAGGTTCGCCGAGGCATCGTTGTCGAGCCAGGTTACCGCCACAACGCGATGCAGGCCCAATGAGTCGTATGCAAATTCGATCGTCGCGCGAGCCGCCTCGAGTATATAGCCCTGACGCCGAAACGCCGGCAGCATTGCATAGCCGATGTCGACGTCATCGAGCGTATCGCGATTGACCAACCCGCACATGCCGATCGACGCACCGTCAGACTTACGGACGACAAGGTAGATCCCAAAGCCATGACTCGCATAGTGAGCGAGATACTTGTCTTCGATGTGACGGTGCGCGTCGTCGAGCGTCCGCACGTTGCGGTCGCCGATATTGCTGACGAAATCAGGATCGTTCAACAACTCGAGCATGAAGGGAGCGTCGCCGACGCATAATTCGCGCAGAATGAGCCGTTCGGTTTCGAGGACGGGTGAAGTCACGCAGCAAGGTTACGCGACGGGTGACGAATGCAACAGTGGTCGTCAGCCCGTGGCGGCCATCCGCTGCGAGGCTTCCCAACCGGCCATCGCTTTCTTGCGGTCGCTGCCCCAGCGGTACTGACCGAAATCACCATTGCTGCGAATGACGCGATGGCACGGGATCAGATAGCCGATACGGTTGTTCGCGATCGCCGTTGCCACCGAGCGAACTGCCGTCGGTTTGCCGATCATCTCCGCGACCTGCTGATAGGACGCCAGCGCGCCCTCGGGTATCGACAGTAACGCCTCCCAGACGCGCAGCTGGAACGGGGTACCCCGAAGCAGCAGGCGCAGCGAGCCACCGTGGCCGCGATCGAATGCGGCGTCGGCCACCTCTCCGGTCTGCCGGTCGTCCCGGACGATGTCCGCTGCGGGCCACTCCTCGCGCAGTTCGCGCTCCAGCGCGCGGCTGTCCGGCACGGAATCGATGAACGCCATCTTGCAGACGCCGCGGCCGGTCGTCGCTATCAGGCAATCGCCGAACGGCGAAGGATGAACACCGTAAGCGATCTTCAGATTGCCCCCGCGTTGCTTGTACTCGCCCGGCGTCATGCCTTCGCAACGAATCATCAGGTCGTGCAACCGGCCGGAACCGCTGAGGCCGCTGGCCAGCGCAGCGCTCATGACGGACTCGTCGCGCAAACGGCGCTTGGCGCTCTCCTTGGTCAGGTAGCGCAGGAATGCTTTTGGCGACACGCCGGCCCAGCGGGTGAACTCGCGTTGCAGATGCGACTCGCTCAGGCCGACATGCGCGCCGAGTTCGGCCAGCCCGGGCTGCTCCAGCTGATGCTCGGCAAGGTAGTGAATCGCACGAGCGATGCGCTCATACGGGCGTGAAGCTGTCTCTTGGTTGGCTTTCATGCGGGAATTATCGCGCCCGGGCTGACGGCCGGGCGACCCGATTCCTGCTGAATTGCGGCGCGCCATGCGCCGCGACCGCTACTCCGCCGCCGCGCCAGTATTCGCCTGCAGGTAGGCGATCAGGTTGGCGCGATCCTGCGGTTTCTTGACGCCGACGAAAACCATGATATTGCCGGGCAGGAAGTCCGCCGGTTGCTCCAGCCAGCCGCTGACCGTTTCCGCGGACCAGACGATGTCGGAGTTCTTGACCGCGTCGGAGTACGAGAATCCGTCCGCCTGACCCGCCTTGCGGCCGAACATGCCGTAGAGGTTCGGGCCGACCTTGTGCGCGCCGCCCTCTTCCAGCGTATGACAGGCGCGACACTGGAAATACAATGTCTCGCCGCGCTTGACGTCCGCGTTGGCGAGCAACGTATCCATGTCCACCTCTTCGACCGCAGCGGTCGGCGCGCTCGAGGCACTATCCGCCGGAGCGGCCGACTCTTCCGAACCACCACAGGCAGACAAACCGATGACCGCGAGGCCCGAACAGACGATGTTTCGCATCGATGCGCGCATTTTCCTGATTCTCCTGAGAACTGAATGAAGT
>JBLYYV010000144.1:0-4129 GCA_048550095.1 Gammaproteobacteria bacterium | reverse complement strand
GACGGCGTTGTAAGCGGCCAGACCGAGGGTTTCCTCGTTGACATGAGTCGCGGACGAGTAGACCTGGTTATCGCGGTCGGACAGATACCGTCCGGCGTTTTGCGATTCACGATAAACGAACGCCGTGCGCTCGACGCGCGCCGCCTCATAGCGGGCGAGTGACGCGGCCACGTGGTCATCAATCGTCAGGCAGCGCGCGAGGATCATCGCGTCCTCGAGTGCCATGACCGCACCCTGCCCGAGGAACGGCGTGATCGGATGCGCGGCATCACCGAGCAGTGTCGCGCGCCCGACGCTCCAGTGGGACAGCGGCTGCCGGTCGAAGATCCCCCAGCGGTAGCAACTTTGCGGCGGCGTCGCGGCGAGCAGGTGCTGTACGTCAGGACAGAAGTCGGCGAACGCCTCACACACGGCGTCTACCGTCGATGGCACCGACCAACCCTCCTCCGCCCATGAATCCGTCCGGGCGGTCGCGACATAGTTGACGAACGCGCCACCCCGGATCTTGTAACGCGTGATGTAGCGTCCCGGCCCCGTATAGACCGCCGTATCCGGCTCGACGCGGGCGCCCCGCAGATCCTCGATCGGCACGATGCCCCGCCAGGCGGCATAGCCGGTGAACTCGGGCTCATCCGCGCCGAACAAGCTGGCTCGCACGGTCGACCGAATGCCATCGCAACCGATCAGCAGGTTGCCGGCGGCCGAGGTGCCGTCGGCGAAGCGGGCGACGATTTCGTGGTCCGATTGAACGAAGTCGGTTAGCTGCGCATCGAGCCGGATGCAATCGGCGTCGTTCGCGCGCACCGCATCGACCAGGCCCGCGTGCAAATCCGCCCGATGAATCTGGCAATAAGGCGCACCAAACCTGCGAGTCGTCTGCTCGCCATGCGGGACGGTCACGAGCGTGCGGCCATCCCGGTAATCCAGCACGGCGCCGCACTCGGGTATGCAACCGGATTCCTCGATTACCGGACCGAGCCCGAGATGCTGCAATACGATGGTCCCGTTCGATCCAACCGTCAGGCCCGCACCCGCCTCGCCGAGCTCGGTCGCCGATTCGTAAACGGAAACCCGCTGACCGGACTTTTGCAGCGCCAGCGCTGCAGCCAGGCCGCCGATGCCGGCGCCGACGATCAGGATACGCATATCGTCAGCCAATACGCCTCAGCGTGTTTTGGCCCGTGTTGTGGAAACCGTCTTCTTCCATGTTTGCCTGTGCGTACCAATTCGCTACCGCGGCAAATCCTACCACCCCGGGCGTCCGGATCAGCGAGATCGTCCGAACCACCGAAAAGATCAATGTGCCGACAGGTGTGGTGGAAACCGCAACTGGGTCGCTGAGCACGCCGCCGGTTGCGGAGCGGTCAATGAGCCTGAAAACTGGACAACTCACGCACTTACGTTGCATCTTATGTAACGTTGAGCTGCTCGATGTCGCTTTTCCACAACGGGCGGCCGCCGACTTGCAAACGCATCTAGTGTTCGGCGGCGGGAGTTACGATGGACCCGTCGGCTGATGAACACACACGACAACCAGGGGGAAATCAAATGTCTTACCGAAGACTCGCCGGTGGTGCATTGGCCGCATTGATCGCGGCGCCGTCCACGCTCCTGACGCCCACCGAGGGCTGGGCGCGCGAGGAAATGACGGTTTATACGCGCAAGGTCGAAGAGAACCTGCAGGACGTGCCGATCTCGGTCTCCGTCCTGTCCGGTCAACAGATCGAACAGGCCGGCATCCGCAATATCCAGGGCGTCGCCAAGTACACGCCGGGCGTCGAGTTCGACGAAGGCTTCGGCGGGCAAGACAGCCGCATCGTCATTCGCGGACTGTCGCCGACGCGCGGACGCGCGAACGCGGCGTTCCTGGTCGACGGCATCGACTTCACCGGCGAGGCACTCTCGACAGCCGGCCAGGCATTTTCGATCAACCAGCGATTGCTCGACGTCGAGCGCATCGAGGTCGTCAAGGGCCCGCAGAGCGCGCTTTACGGTCGCAGCGCCTTCGCCGGTGCGATCCAGTACATCACCAAGAACCCGAACATGGAGAGCTGGGAAGGCGACGTCGGCGCCGACATCGCGACCGAGGAGCAGTACCAGCTGACCGGCGCGGTCGGGGGGCCGATCGGCGGCGGCTTCGGCTTGCGCCTGAACGCGCTGACCTATGACAACGCCGGCTTTTATAACAATGTATTCACCGGTGGCGAGGTCGGCGGCTCGGACGGCGCCGGCGCCGCATTGACGGCTCTGTGGGAGCCCAATGAGAATTGGCAGATCAAGGCACGACTCGCGTATTCGGAAGACAACTTCCAGACCGGCGCGCAGGCGCGTCAGCGTCCAAACACCATCGTGAACCTCGAGCCGAGTTCTTTAATCTATACATCCGGAGCCGGCGGGCCGTTCTTCCCGCGCGCAAACTACCCGGACTGCGGCCCGTTCCCGACGTCGTCGGACAACGCGCTGACGAGTTGCCTCGGCACCCCCAAGGCGCTGGCGGCAGGCACGGCGCCCAACGCCGACCAGACGCAGGTCGTGCAATCGCCCGACCCAGCGACCGGCGGCGACTACATGGGGACGAAACTCGACCTGACGACGTTTACCCTGCTCGCCGACTGGGATTCCAGCATCGGCCGATTGTCGTCGTACACCGGCGTTTCGAAAGCGGAAGCCAAACAGAAATTCGATGGCCTGTGGGACGCGCTGGAAGCCGGCAGCTACACGTCGCTGGATAACTCGTGGACCGTCAACCGCTTCCCCTGTCCGTCCGTCGCCACCGCACCGGGCGGCCTGAGCAACTGCTCACCGATTGGACAGCAGATCGATTTCGACAACGAAACCGATCTCTTCAGCCAGGAGTTCCGCTGGGCGAGCGATTTCGACGGCCCGGTCAACTTCGCGGTCGGCGGGCAATACTGGTACGAGAAGGCCAAGCAGACCGAGAACAGCATCAGCTACTCGTCGGCCTACTTCCGCGGATTCGCCGCGCCGGATTTCGCGCTGCCCAACGCGATGGACGTCATCCGCGATGGCGACGGCAACGGCATCAATCGCAACCCCGGCGATACCTCGCGCGAGACCCAGCACGGCTCGCTGTACGGTTTGATCGACTGGGACATCAGCGAGAAGTGGAAGCTCAGCCTCGAAGGCCGCTACGTTGACGAGGAAATCACCAACATCGGCAGCGGCTGTAATGCAGTCGCGACAGAGGCGCAGAGCGGCCTGCCGAGTAGCGATACCGACGGCGACGGCACCGTCGACAGCTGCAACGGCGCATTCCGCGGCGCATCCTCGATCGCACAGGCAAGCGGCACCGGTTCGCTCGCGGCCGACGTATATACCAACGCGGTGCTCACCGACGTCGAAGCCAAGTCCACGGACTCGTTCTTCACGCCGAAAGCCACGGTGGAATGGCGTCCCACAGACGGGCAAATGTGGTACGCATCTGTCGCGGCGGCGCAGAAGCCCGGCGGCATCAGCTCGATCACCGGCGGCTCGTTCTTCGATCCGGAGAACAATCGCTATGACTCGGAGAAGTTGACCGCGTATGAACTCGGCGGCAAGACCGTCTGGGCCGAAGGCGCCGTCGTCGTCAACGGCGCGTTCTTCTTCCAGGACTACACCGACAAACAGGTCGGCGTAACGCAGTTCGACCCACGTATCCAGACCGACGTTTCCGGTATCGAGAATGCGGGCGAGGCGGAGATCTACGGCATCGAGCTGGACGCGTCATGGGCGATCAACGACAACTGGTTCACATCGGTCGGCTACACGTGGATCAACGCTGAATACACCAAGTTCGAGTCGCTGACGAGTTCGTCGACCGAAGTCGCGCGAACGCAGCTCGCCGGCAACGGTGGTTGCCTGGAACTCGTCGACCTGAACCCGGATCCCGCCGCGATCGACAATGCCTGTCGCGTAAACCGCAAAGGCAACAAGATCGAAGATATTCCCGAGCATTCGCTCTTGGGATACCTGAAGTGGGAAACGCCGATCGGCAAGAGCGACATGAACATGTTCGTCGACACGAACGTCATCTATAACGACGAGCGGTACATCGAAGCCAACAACGTCAAGAAGCTCGATTCTTACTGGCTCATGGACATTCGCGTCGGCGTCGTGACGAATAACT
>JBLYYV010000143.1:0-6775 GCA_048550095.1 Gammaproteobacteria bacterium | reverse complement strand
CCGGCGTCGGTGGCATTGTCCGCCACCGGCTCGTCGGGGCCGCGGCCCTGGATGCGGATACGCTCTTCGGGGATGCCGAGATGACCGGCGACGTAGCGCTGCACCGCGGTCGCACGCGCAAGTGATAATTCGTAGTTGTCCGCAAACAGGTGATGCCCGGGCGCGATGGGGTTGCTGTCCGTATGGCCGGTTGCGATCAGCACGGCATCGCCGCCGCCGTCCCAGCCGGCGACGATCGAGTTGATGTCGTCGCGCTCGTCCCGGGTCAGATAGGTACTCAGGTTGCGGAATCGGGGCGACACGCTGGCGGTGCGAATATCGAAACGTTCCGGCCGGTACTCGAACTGGTCTTCGGCGACCGGCGTTCTGCCGCTCTCGCCGTTGACCATGCGATAGGATGCGACCGCGCGCGCCGTGATTTCGCCACCAGCCTCGTCTGTAACATGAGCATGCAGCGAAAGTTGCTCGTTCCATTCGGCCGGCTTCCCGCCCAGGCGGAAGCTCAACGTACCTCCGCGAACCTCCGGGTCGTCATGTCTCGCGTCGTTGATGACCGACGAGCCCGGCAGGTAGGCGAGCCCTTCGGGCAGAATGACGCTGACGACGAGATCGTCGACGGGAAGACCGCCACCGTCGAGATTCAGCGTGTAGAGGATCGAGTCCGAACCCGCGCGCTCACCCGCCAACTCGAGCGCCACGCTGCCGGTCGGCAGCGGTTTTTCTCTCAGGTGGAAGTCGGTACGCCAAAGGCTGCCGGCCCGCAGGTCGACGAAACGAGAGAACGTCTTGCCGGCGAAGCGCGAATTCGTCCGGCAATCGAACACCTCCAGGTGTTCCGGCACGGTATCCAGGTCGAGTTGTACGACATGTGTGCCGGGCTTGACGCCCTCGAAGTGGAAGCGCCCGCCATCGTCCGTAATCGCGTAGCGGCCATCATCCATGTAAATTCGCAGACCGCTTACGCCGTCGAAATCGTTGGCGACGCTGTCGTCGCAACTGCCCATGATCGTGCGACCGACGATGATCGCCTCGCTCGTGAACAGGTCGTCGACGAGTTGCAGCGTCGCACTCGCCTCGTTCGATTCGGCGCCCGTCGTACTGGATGCGCGCGCGAGATTGACCGCCGTTTCACCGGTTGCGCCCACGGTCACTTCAGTGACGTAGCGAACGCCGACGCTCTCACCGGGCTGCAGATCCCCGACCGCGAATGTCAGCGTTCGACCGTCCAGCGCCGCGAGCGGGTCCGGGGCGGCCGCTTCGTCGATGTAGGTCGAGCCGGGCATCAGCCGGAAACCGACAGGCAACAGGTCGGCAATCGTCACCTCGGTCTGCACCAGCGCACCGGTGTTTTCGATGCGCAGCGAGTACTGCACGAAGTCGCCCGGACTCGCGACGGAGTTGCCTGACGTTTTCTGCAGGTACAGTATCGAGGCTTCGGGATCCAGTGGCACATCCAGGTTGAACGCCAGCGTGTCGGCTACCGCGAAGGACGTACCGAACGAGCCGGTGTCGAGGGCGTATGGAGCACCCGGTAGTGTCTGCAGCTGATCGATGCTCGCCGTGGACAGGTCGATATAGCCCGAAGGCGCCGTTATTTCTATCCGGTAGTTGCCGGGCGGCACGACCGGGAAGCGGTAGCCACCGTTCGGGAATACATAGGTCCGCCCGCTGCCGTCGACGACGTTCGCGCCGGTCGTAATCGTCGCTGGAAATGCGGATACGCCATCCAGACCGAAGACGACCGCGGGTGCGCCTGTCGCGGCATCGACGAGCCGGACTTCTGCACCATTCACCGGGGTTCCGGTCGTCGCATCGAATACGATGTTGATCGGATCGACGATCGCCGTCGACTGAGCCATATCCGTTGCGTCGTCAGGATCCTGGTACGAACCGCTGACGTTGCCGTCGTTGCTGACCTGCAATCGACAATCTCCGGGCGATGCCGAGCCACCCGTGGATTGCACATAGCCGGCAAACAAACCGCTGTTCACGTCCGTTTCCGTGAGTCGCAACGTTTCGCTGTCGCCCCCGGGCAGGGCATCGATCGTAACGTCAACGGTATCCCGGATACCGGAATCCACGTTCTGGTCCGGGTCGCTGAGCGTCACGAATAGCGGTTCACCCTCGTGGTACAGGTTGGTTTGCGTCAACGTGCTCGGCTGATCCGGATCGACCGGCGTGCCGCCAAGCAGTAACGGGTTCGGCAGAAGCTCGAATGCCATGCCTCCCTGCGCGCAAGATGTGGGTCCGGTCGAAACGCCGCTGCCGGTTGACGTGACGCGATTGAACGTCAGCGTTGCCGGCGTGCGGATGGCGGCGGTGGTGGTATCGACCTGGTTGGACTGGACGACGGCAGGATTGCCGCCGGGATCGGTGTAGGAAACCGCGGCCACGTTGGGGATGATCGTCCCCGGATTCGTTTGACCCGCTGCGTTTCCGGAGAACAGAAACACAGTTATCCACAGCAGTAACCATGGATTTCGGAATGAAAATCCATGATTCATAGACGCGGCAAAGCCGCGGCGGGTTGCTCTACCCGCCGCGGCCTGATCGCGCTCTATCGCAGTGACCGGTCCGCTTTCGCGTCGCCGGCACGGCCACCACGTTGCCATGGCCGTGCTATCTGAGTTCATTCAGATCATTCTGATCTTGTCAGGTAGCACGCCTAGTCGATAGATACCTGGAACCTGACAACGACTTCATCGTCAGGGGCCGTGGTACCCACGGTCAGGCCGGTCGGGAAACCGGCGCTGACCGGAATCGACACCGTCAGGCTGTCACCCGCAGCATCGCGGAAGCAACCATCGGCATTGGTATCCACGCCACCGATCTCAGCAACGCAGTACACGGCCGGGCTCGCGCCCACGACGATCTCTACGTCCGCAGCCGCACCGTTGTAGGTACCGGTCGCGAACGTCAGTTCGCCCTGAATGTCGTCAGTGACCTGCACCTCGGTCGCGGGAGAGCCGCCTGTATTGGTGATCGTCACCTCATACTCGACCAACGCACCCGGAATGGCCAAAGCAGCAGGTGCCACCTGTCCGAGGGGGTCGCTGACGACTTCCGAGGCCTTGGTGGCGGCCAGTGCGGCCGAGCCGACGAGGTAACTGTCCTGATCCGATCCCGTGTTGTTCGAGAACACGATCTGAACTGTCGAAGGATCGTCATTCACGCCGGTTTCCGCCTCGATCACGCCGAGACCTGCACCGCCGGCCTTGTGTGCCGTCGCCGTCAGCTCGATGTTGATCGCGGCACCGTCCGCCGCACCAGCCGGGATATCGCCGAGAATGAAGACCGACACGACGTTATCCAGCAAGGGATCCGGGTTCGTATCGTCGGCACTCAACTCATCGATGAATGTCGCCACGGTATCCGTTCCCGCGTCGTAGACATCGTTGCCGTTGGCGTCGATGACGATCGTCAGGGCATCGGCATCGATCGTATCCGGATTACCGAACACCGACCCGCCGATCAGATCTGCGATGGACAGGTTGAAGTCCTGCGTCTCGTTACCGGTATTGGTCACGGTAAAACGTGCGACCGCGCCCGTCTCGGCGGGACTCACGTCCGTGTCCGCTCCATCCGCTTCGGCAACGGTCAGGTCGACGACCTGGTCGACCAGGAACTGCGTCGTCGGACTATCGACCGCAGTCTGGTCGATGCCTCCGACCTTATAGTTCACCGTGGCGAAGTTATCGATGGGGGTACCGGCATCGGTCCCCACCGCCATCACGGAGGTGGAATACACCCCTCCGCATACCGCCACGGCAGCTACCGCGGCAAACCCTCTAAGGGTTCCGTTTAACGTACTCATAAAGCGCGACCTCTAATTTAAAGAGACAACAAAAAACCCACCGATCCGAAGGATCAGCAGCTCAGCTTCCCGCCTGTATGAAACGCGGCCCCGGAACGGGAACCGCAGTCGATGCTTGTTTTTACTATTCGACGACGGCTGTGAACTTCACTTCGCCGCTGTCGCCAGGAGCGACATCGCTCCCGATGACCCAGCGAACATGCGTGAAATCCGCAGCCGTGGCACGCCGCAGCGTGCCTTCTTTATTGGTGAGTGCAAGATTCTGTGGTGCATCGAAACTCTTGCCGCCGTCCACCGAATAGGCGATCGACGCACCGTCGCCGGCCGCCGAGTTGTCGACGTAGATCATATGCTCGGGCACCGGGTTGGTGATGGTGATGCTCTCTGCGGGTTCGTCACCGGAATTCGTATACGTCACGGTGAATATCACGGGCTCACCCGGTAGAACGCGTCCCGCTTCCACGAGGCGCACCTGCTCGACGCCGTTCTCGTCAATAAACTTTTCCGTTTGCTCCGCACGATGCTCCAGCCGGAGGTTTTCCTGTGCGGCGGCGTTAACGCCTGCCGTCAGCAGACCTGTCAAAATCATTAGCAGCTTGAGTTTGCTCATCTTCATCCCATCTTCGTTAGTCTATGGTTACGGTAAATTCGATCGTCTGCGCGCCGCTCGCAGCGGTCAGATCGCCCAGGCTTACCGATATCTCGGGCGCGGGTGACGCCGCGAACGTTCCCGCGTCTGCATCTGGGGCGTCGGTCAAGGCGCCTCCGTTCAGCAACAGGCTGTTCGCAACGTAGGTCGTATTCGCAGGAATCGGGTCGGCGACGACGGCACCCGTGGCTGTATCCGACCCGCTCGCCGTCACGACGATGCGGTAGGTGATCTCTGCACCCGGTACCGGGTCGGTGCCCCCAAACGGATCGAGCACCGTGGCGCTCTTGACGACGTCCAGCTGCACGTCGCCGATGATGTACTGACCGGTCGTCGCCCCGTCGGCGCCGGTCGTGCCCACAACCGCATCAACGCCGCCATCGCCGTCACCGGGAAACCGGTCGCCGGGATTGCCCGTGCCGGTTTCGGCGGCCGCGCTGAGTTCGCTGAGACCGGTCTGGCCGTCCGTCAGGCCGGCGGGAATATCACTGACCAGCAGGATGTCCACGGATGCGTCGGGTGCGAGCAGCGGGTCGTTATTTCCGGGATCGTATGCAACGTCGCTGGGGGAAAAGTCTCCGCTGGCATCCGTATCGAAATAGATTGCGGCCGGGGAGGCCGCGACCGGGTCGAAATCGTCGCCGCTCAGCGTGTTGTTGATCGCCAGCGAGAACGTTTCATTGCCGTTACCAGTGTTGGTCACGACGAACAGCAAGTCCTGCGCAGTTGCGCCCGGCACAGTCGACACCGGACCGCTCAGCAGCGTGACGTCGACGTCGAGTACCTCGGCAACCGTCAAAGTGACGGTATTCGACGTGGTCGTTTGCGGAGTGCCGGCGACCTGGTAACTCACCGACGCCGTGTTGTCGATATCTGTGCCTGCGATGGTCCCGACCGCAACGGCGGACTGCGACAAAACCAGGCCGGACAGCAGCAAACCGATCCCGATGCGTGTGTTCGATCGCGAGTATTTAGAGTGCAACATTCCCAGGAATCCCGTCCAAAACGACAAAAACGCCCGAACCTGCGCTGCGGCCCGGGTTGTCATATTTTTGATGGTAGGGACGCCGTGGAATTCGGAGTGTGACGGGGTTCACACTGAATACGTCAAGAATTTGGCTAACACAGGGTTTCAGGCGGTTTTGTGACCGAAATACCGTGATTATTCGGCACTGGCCGCCAAAAGTTTGGCGACTGGCAGATCGGCCGCCAACAGACTGGCGGCCATAAATTGCTCACCCGCTGCTGGATTCTCCCTTCGTTTCAATATGGGTTGGACCCGCCATCGCTGCTAGGATGACGCCATGCAGATTACGCGGCGCCAGAGGTGGTTCATCCTGACTGTCGAGACATTTTCGCTTGCCGTTCTGGCGGTATGGATTCTGTCGCGACTTGATCGACTGCTCGAGCCAACCGCTCTCTTCATCGCGGTTCTGATCATATTCGTCGGTGATCTGGTCAGCGCGCTGGCAATGCAGCGTTTTGCGCCAGCGGCAATAACTTTCGCGCCGGGTGAGAAGGATGAACATCTGGGCCGGGTGATCGGCGGCTTCGACGGCAACGGCAGCGGGCAGGTACTGATCAGGGGTGAACGTTGGCAAGCGGAAACCACGGACCCCGATCGAGTGGCTCGAGGTGACCGGATCCGCGTCGTCTCCCGGACGGGCCTCAGCCTGCTCGTGGAGCCAATTGATTGAGAGATGACGGCTAATGCGTCAACGGCAATAATTTTCGTGAACACAGGAGTGCACGCATGAACCCTGGTCTTTCCACCTGCCTCGCCATCGGGCTACTGTCGACTTCGGTCATGTTCGCGACCGCTGCCGCGGAGATCACAGTGGGCAACGGTAGCGTCGGCTGCGCCGAGGATCCGGCCTGCATCAATCGCCTTCATCCCGATATCCCGATGGTTGCCAACGCCGACCCCGGTGAGCGCATCGTATTCGTCGGTCGCGACGCATTCGACCTGACCCTAGACCCGGACGAGTTCTCAACCGCCAAGGCCATGCCCCGTGAAGGGGTTGGCATCGTCCACGCACTGACCGGGCCGGTGTTTATCAACGGCGCCGAAGCGGGCGACGTGTTGGCGGTGACCATCGAGTCGGTCGAACCTGCCGACGTTGGCTGGACCGAAGCCGGCGCGATTGGCTTCGCCGGTGACCAGTTTGGAGCCGACGAGCGTTTCATCGTATGGCGCATCAATGACGACTATGCCGTCAGCGATGCGCTGCCGGGCGTGCGTATTCCGAATGCGAGCTTTCCCGGCGTGGTGACGACTTTGCCCGGCGAGACGCTGCTGGCCGAAGCACTGG
>JBLYYV010000142.1:0-7443 GCA_048550095.1 Gammaproteobacteria bacterium | reverse complement strand
GTCGACGAAGGGCTCGGTGTGCCCGAGGCGATCTTCAATGTGCTGCTGCCGGCACAGCGCGAGGTCGGGCGGTTATGGCATGTAAACGATATATCGATCGCCGAAGAACACATGGTGACGATGACCACGCAGCGCCTGATGGCGGTGCTCGCGAGTCGCGCACAACGCGCGCCGGATCGCGGCCGGACCGCCGTGGCTGCCGCCGTCGCCGGCAACATCCATGAGATCGGCATTCGCGCGCTTGCCTACCTGCTGGAGTTCGAAGGGTGGCGGACGATCTATCTCGGCTCCGATGTGCCGAAGAGCGAACTGCCCGCCGCAATCGAGTGTTTCGATGCGGACATCGTATTGCTGTCGCTTGCGCTCAGTTCACAGTTGCCGGCTTTGCGGCGCACGATCGAGGAGATCCGGAGCAAGACCGGTGACCGTGTGAAGATCATGGTCGGCGGCAATGGCCTGAACGGCGCACCCGACCTGTGGAAAGAGCTCGGTGCGGACGGCTACGCCTTGACCGCGGATGCGGCGCTGGCAGTTGCCGCGGAACTCGTCCCCGACTGACGCGCGCCTGAAAAAATTACTGTTCCAGCAGTTCCCGATACCAGCGCCGAAACAACAACGTCGGTTGATCCGTCGCCACTGAGATTTCGGTCGCATCACTCAATACGTCGCCCGTCTGCGACTCGACGATACCGCGGTCCTCGTCGAGGATGCGATGGTCAGTGCCGCTCGCGTGGCGCGAATAGCCGGGCCCGTCTTCCGCGCTGCGAATGCGCCGCACGGTCATGACGCGGGTGTGACGCTCGTTCACCGGAATGCAAAACACGTTGAGCCAGTTGAAGGGCGTCGCGCCAAAATGCAGGATCGACAGGTTGGGGCGATACCAGTCGAGCTGGAAGCCGCCGCCGCCGCTGCCAACATAGCTGAGCATGATCATGCCGAAGTCGGTGGCTTTAGCCTCGACCCGCGCGATGCCGCCCTGTTCCGCAAAGTCATGCATCCATGCGCCGATGGTCTGCTCGTGGAGATAGGGCGGGTGGGCAAAGTCGATGAAATTTTCCTGTGCCCGGGTCCAGTTCGCGTTCCACTCCTGGTGATACGTGACGAACAGGCGCGGGTCTCCCTCGAGCGATTCCGGCAGCACCGGCTCGGGCGGGTCATCCGTCAGTGCCGTATACACCCATAGCGCGCCGCCGATCTCGCGGGTCGGCAGGGCGCCTGCGCGAATCTTGTTGAGCGCGGCTTCATTGAGTTCGTTGAGCGGCACGCCGGTGCAACGACCCGCGCCGTCAAAACGCCAGCCGTGATACTGGCAGCGCAGATGTCCGTGGGTGTTGACCTTGCCCAGTGACAGCGCGGCGCCGCGGTGCGGGCAGCGGTCGACGAGTGCGTGCCATTGCTGCTCGGCATCGGCGAACAGCACGATGGGTTCGCCGGCGATCTCCGTCGCCAGCGGGTTCGTCCTGAGTTCGCTGAGCGGTAGAACCGGGGTCCAACGATTCGGGAATCGCTCGAACATCTTGGCGTGTTCTCCTCAGTTGCGGTTGCGCTCTTATTGTAAGCGCGCGGCGCGCCAGGTCGCTCGCATCTACCTAGACCGCTGCCGTCGCCTCGGCCTCCAGGGCCCGCTGGGCTTTGTGCGTTCGCAACAACCAGGCGGCGGCGAGCAACGACGCGGCCAGGGCTGCCATCACGATGAATGCCGCCTGGTAACCGACCGTGCCGCCGCCGGCGGAGGTCGCGATGCTGCCGACGGCGGCGGCGCCGAGCAGGCGACCGATCGAGGTCGCCACGCTGAGCAATCCCTGGCCAGAGGCGCGGTCGCCGGCGCTGGTTTCACGCAACACGATGAAGCGCAGCGGCGCGCCCAGCAGTCCGGCCATCCCCAACCCGCTAAGCAGATTGGCGACGACATATTTCGTCACCGTCAGCTCGGTAAATCCATAGATCAGCAGGCTGCTGATTACGAGTGCGAGGCTGGCCAAAATGATCCGGCGCGAACCGATGGTATTGACGAGCCGGCCGGCGATCGGCGACGCGATCATGGACACGACGACGCCGGGAATCAGCAGCCAGGCTGCCGTCGACTCGGTGATGCCGACGGCGGTCACCACCAGTGCCGGTCCGAACACGCCGCCGGACTGCAGCGCGCCGATGCCGGCGCTGATCAGGCACGCCAGCGTGATCTGTCGTGACGCGAAAAATTCCGGCTTGATGATCGGGTCGGCCGCGCGCCGTTCCGTTCGCCAGAACCAGGGTGTGATCACGGCGGCCAGCAGTAATGCGCCGCCGACCGGCCAGGTCATCAGGCTCGCGCTCAAGGCCCCGGTGTCGAGGCTGTTGAGTCCGAATACCAATGCGGTGAGCCCGGTGGCGAGCAACACGGTGCCCGCGTAGTCGAACGGCTGGTCACCGGCCGTGCCGTCGGCCGGCAGCAGCTTGACGGCGCCGAAGATCAGCAGGGCGGCAATCGGCACGTTAATCAGGAACAGCCATTGCCACGCGAACTGCAGCAGGATGCCGCCGAGGATCGGGCCGAGCAGGAACGCGAGCCCAAATACCACGCCGAGAATGCCGAGTGCCGGCCCGCGTTCTTTTTCCGGGAGTTTGGCGGCGATCACTGCCGTCGCGACCGGGAAGATGCCGCCGGCACCGAAGCCCTGCAGCGCGCGTCCAGCGAACAGCGCGCCGGCGCTGTCAGCCACGACCAGCAGCAGCGAGCCGCCGGCGAAGATCGATATGCTCAGTATGTAAATCGCGCGCGGGCCGAAGCGATCCGATAACTTCGCCAGCAATGGCGTGCCGATCAGCTGGCAGAGCACATAGGCATTGAGCAGGATTGCGAGCTGCCGGTCCGGCATGCCGAACTCCGCCTTGATCGCGGGCAGGGCCGGGCCGATGATCGCCAGGTCCAGCGCGCCCATCAGCACGCCGACAAACAACAGCGTCAGCAATAGTTTCTTGGGTTGATCTTGCATGGTGCTCTCGGCGTGCGGCCTTAACTATAGGGATGGGCCGCTAGCGGCAGTGGGTCGGGTTGCGCATCGTTGCACGGTGGCGCACATCTGGCTAGATGGCGGGGCGTTCGAATACGAGCACATGCTGCTGCGGCAGGAAGCCGAGCGTCTCGACCCAGCGCAAGCCGACGGCTTCGAGTTCCAGTCGCGCCTGCGCTTCCGTCATCTTATGGAGCGGCTTGATGGGTACGCTGCGGTCTTCGCCGCGATACTCGACGAGGTAGATCCGACCGCCGGGCTTCAGGCTGTCGAACACCCGTGTCATCACTTCTTTCGGATGCGAGAACTCGTGATAGGCATCGACGATCAGCACCAGGTCGACCGCAGCGGCGGGCAGGTTCGGGTCCTGCTCGGTCGCGAGCACCGGCTCGATGTTGTCGAGGCCATCGGTCGCGCTGCGCGAGCGAATGATGTCGAGCATCTCCGTCTGCAGGTCGACGGCGAGTACGCGCCCATCGGTCGCGCGTCGAGCCATCGGCAGGGAGAAGTAACCCGTGCCGGCGCCGAGGTCTACGACGACGCTATCGGGCCGGACCGGGAGATTTTCGAGCAACAGGTCCGTGCGTTCTTCCGCGATGCGCGACTTGCGCTCCAGCCAGCCCGCGCCGAGGTGGCCCATGACGTGCGAAATCTCGCGACCCATGTACAGCTTGCCGATGCCGTCGCGGCTCGCGTCGACATATTGATAGTCCGTCGACGTGTCGGCGGCCGCTTTCGCGGGCGACTCGGCCGAGCAGCTGACCGTCAGGAGCAGGCAAACGAGGATCAATAAGGTGCGGTTGGGAGAGTGCGTCATACATATGTGTTCGTGGATCGTCCTGCATCGGATCATCACGCGCGAGTCGCGACGAGGCGAATTTGGCTACGGCGGGCGTATGTCTCATTTTTGTCTATATAAAATCTAACAAAAATCCGACTTTCTGCTGATAGTTTCTACAAAAATGATCTAGTGTCGACGTTATGCCGAAACAACGGGTAACAGACAGTCACTGTCGGCCATCAAACCGCAACCACGAGGAATCGATCATGAACTCAGCAGAACGCAATGCCACCGCCGCCCGGTCCGACCGCGGCACATCCCCGCCCGGAGTCTATGCCGGCCTGTTTATCGGCGTCACCGGCCTGATCGGCTTTTTTACCCTGATCGTCGCCGTGGCTTTCGCCTGAACGCGCGTCGATTCCACCGGAGATAACGACATGAATATGCACCGTAAACAACCCTGGTTCGGCCGTATGGCCGTGATGACCGGATTAATCTTGCTTGGAGGACCCGCCATGAGCCTGGAACAGCCCGACTACACCGTTGTGCATCGAGAGGGTGACGTAGAGTATCGGCAGTACGATTCGTACCTCGTCTCGGAAACCATCATCGCGGATGCCGGGAGTTATGAGTCCGCCGGCAACGAGGGTTTCCGACGCCTGTTCCGCTACATTTCCGGCGGCAACGCCAGCCGCGCGAAGATCGCAATGACCGCGCCCGTCGAGCAAGCGCAAAGCCAGGGCCCGGTCAGTGAGAAAATCGCGATGACCGTGCCGGTGCAGCAGTCGAATTCCGCCGAGGGCTGGCGTGTGGCATTCATGCTGCCGAGCCAGTACACGCTCGATACCGCGCCGCAACCGCGCGACCCGCGTGTTCAGGTGCGCGAGGTGCCGGGCAGACTCGTTGCGGCGCTCCGCTTCTCCGGTCGCTGGACCAGCAAGAACTTCGAGAAGAAGCAACGCGTGTTGCTCGCCTCGATCGAGGAACAGTCGGTGCAACCGATTGGTGAACTGCAGTCCGCCATGTATAGCGCTCCGTTCATGCCTCCGTTCCTGCGACGCAACGAGGTGCTGGTCGAAGTCGACGGATTGCCGATCACGGCAAGAGCTCCACTGCGCCAGGCGGCCGTAGCACAATGAATTAACGACGCTTTAAGTCTTACCTCAGCGTCGCTCCCGCTTCACGATCTGTTTTCGGCAACTCGGATCGTGGCGGGGGCGACGTTTCTCGTTTTCCGCTCGTCGCCGCTCGCGACGACCATCGCACCGCTAGAGCGTTTCGAGATCGATGCCCTCGTAGGTCATCAGGTGGCGCAGCGCATTCTCGATAATCTGACTCGCGCGCACCGTCTCCCGGTACAGAAATTCATGCATCGCCGCATCTGCCTCTTTCAGGTTGGCGCACTCCGCGCTGTAACGCTCGAAGGCGCGCAGGTTATTGATCACGGTCGCGAGGTGATGCGGGCACTCGCAGTCGATACTGGTCGAGATCGAGCCGATCTTCGTGAGTTCCGCCGCCGTAAAACGCGGCGTCTCGCCGGCCGGGTGTCGTTCCGGTGTCGCCTCGATGCTGCGGTTCAACGTCGTTGCTGATGCGCGTTTTTCCCTCGCTTCGTGTAAAGCGCGGGTGACGTCGGCAGCGCTGGCCGGCGAGCGCACGATGCCGACACCGGCGGCGGCGAGCCTGCGCAGATCTTCGTCGCGCGCGAAACTATAGATCAATATCAACGAGTCACCGGCGCTGCGCCGTGCGAGGGACTCGAGCTGACCGACGATGTTCGGCGCTACGCTGGCCGTGTCGAGCAACACGCAGTCCACGTCGAGCGCGTCGTCAACCAGCGATTCCGGCGTTGCGTCGATTCTGACGTCGGTCGCGTCGAAGCGATCCGCATGGTCGGCGAGCAATGCCGCCAGCGCGTTGGCTCCCGCGCCGTAAATTCCGACACGCAACGGAGCTGCTCGCTCAGGCGCCGGCGAAACGACGGTATCCAGGGCCGCCAGCCGGGCATCGAGTTCCTGTGCCGAATGCTGCGCGAGACCGCCGATGCGTTCGCCGAGATCGACCAGTTGCTTGAGTTTGGTGAGCCGTTCGACGTCGGCGGGTGAGTAGCGCCGCCGGCCTGCGGCATCCCGACTCGCCGTCACGGCGCCATGCCGCTTTTCCCACGCGCGAATCGTATGGGTCGTCAGGCCGGTCAGCCGGGCGACCGAGCCGATTCCGTAATCGATGGATTCTTGACGTGGCATCGCGGATTCCTGTGCTGCTGTGATTTGTCTAATAAATATCTAATAAAAAGCCGCGAATAGCCATAATTATTTCGGCTTTAGCGATCTATTAGCTAGTAGATGCCGAAATACCTACCAAGAAACACAGCGTTAGTCATCTGAAATCTACTTGAAGGAATATCAATCATGAACAACAGAAAATCTTCCGCCACGGACACCTCTTCAGTCATCCTCGCCGAGGCCCGACTGGGTGCCTTCGTCGGCTCCGCTTTTCTCGCCGTCTTTCTCGTGCAAACGACCGGGTTCTTTGCCTGAGGCGCCGGACGGTTCACGGAGAATCAGGATCGCCCGATGACGTCACTGCCACGACAACCGTCGATTGTGCTGGTCACCGGTGCCGCGGACGGCATCGGCCTCGCTCTGGTTGCGAGGTTGCTCGAGCGGCCCTGGATTACGCGGGTGTATGCCTCCTCGCGCGACCTGTCGGCGTCGAGTCGCCTCCACGGTTTCGCATCCGCAGACGCCCGACTGCACCTGCTGGAACTCGACCTCACCGATGCAGATCAACTGCGGGATGCTGCCGCGACAATGCAGGATGCCGGTCGGCTGGACCTCGTTATCAACACGGCCGGCATCCTTCACGATGCGGATGGGATGCGACCCGAGCGGAAACTCGCGGATGTGAACGCCGCGAATCTGCTGCGCTCGTTCGAGACGAACGCACTCGCTGCGTTGCTGCTGGCGCAGGCGGTCGAACCGCTTCTGCGCGCGGCCCCGAACCCGGTATTCGCCAGCCTGTCGGCGCGCGTTGCGAGTATCGCGGACAACCGTCTCGGCGGCTGGTATGCGTATCGAGCGTCCAAGGCCGCACTCAATATGCTGATCCGGACTCTGGCGATCGAGTGGTCGCGTGGTTCGCCCCGCATCGCGTGCGTTGCTTTGCATCCCGGCACGGTTCGCACCGCCTTGTCAGAGCCGTTCGTCGCCCGCCGCGATGATGAGGGCGTATTCGAGCCCGCGTATGCGGCCGACCAGTTACTGGACGTGATCGGATCCCTGCAGCCGGATCAGAGTGGCGAATTCATTGCTTACGACGGGGCGCCTATCCCGTGGTAAAGGTGCAGCGATTTGTTGCGCGTTTTCAGTAAGAGGAATAGTTAAAGATGGAACACACAGCCAATCATTCATTCGATGTCCTGCAACCGTCGTCGCCGCGATTGCATCCGGATAGCGTGCCGCTGGATGCACCGACGCGCTTCAGTTGTGACTCAGTGTGGCGGCATGAAAGACCGCTACTCGAGGTGCTTGCCGAAGAGTACGGTCACATGCGCCTCGATCAGCTGCAGGGCAGTTATGGCTGGTGCATCAAGTATTCGCAGGAACAAAAACGCGCTGCGCTGGGTATCGAGACGCTGGGTGAATTGCTGGAGCTCTTTGAGCAAGG
>JBLYYV010000141.1:0-8257 GCA_048550095.1 Gammaproteobacteria bacterium | reverse complement strand
GAGCTGCAGCCATAAGCTTGCCGGGATCGCCACGGCTCGCCAGCCCGTCTGGGTCCAGCCGGCCGCCGCCCCGATTTCATAGACCAGGATCAGCAGGATGCCGAGGAAAAAACCGGAGGCATGGTAGTGCAGATAGAAGACCAGGTGTTCGACGTAGTACCGCTTCGAGAACGGGTATAGCAGCTTCATGGCGAACGCGAGTACCGGTATGAAGATGACCATCATGATCGGGATGTTGTCGACGGCGGCGCGTTCCAGCGACTGTCCGCTGTCGGCCGTGACTTTCTTGCAGGCCTCTATGGCACGATCGCGCCACCGCTCAACCCATTCGCCCTGCTCTTCCTCGAGGATCGTCTCGCAACCGCCTTCCTGTTCGATGATGACGTTCGCCGCCGTGGCGTCGCCCGTGGCTTCGATCCTCTCACGCTCGATCTCCGCGTCGCCCCACGATACGCGGATGCTGTTGTCCGTGAATGCGGCGATGATGAAGAACAGTACGCTGGCAGTCAGGTATAGCCGCAACGGGGCGACGTAGCGAGCCCTGCGGCCGGCGAGGTACTGGTTGGTCAGGTATCCGGGTCGCAGCATCAGGGGTATCAGGCTGCGCCACGCTTTGGAATCCACGTCCCAGACGTCCTCGACGAGGTCCCGGATCAGGGTCCAGACCGAGAGAGGCTTCAGGTGAGCGGCCTGACCGCAATTGATGCAGTAATTGCCGCCGAGCGGCGTGCCGCAATTCAGACAATTTTTTATCGCGCTGTCGGAATCGTCAGCCATAACGAAAAACTCGATCCCCCCTGTTCGGGAGAATCGAGTATATCGTTAATAGCCTTGTTGTTCGGCGCAGGGAATCAGGAAGCTTGTTCGATTTCCGGTCGCTGCGGATTGCGCCCCTTCCAGCTGCCTTCACTGGTGACGAGGTCCACGCTGTCTCGGTTGGAGAGGCAGTACGCCTTCATCTGCGTGTCGCCGTCCGACAGGTTGAACCATGCCTCGTAAGAGCCGCCGCGGGACTTGATCTTCTTCAGTCGAGTGCGTAACTCGGTTCCCTGCTCATCGACGATGGCGTCTTTACACGCCATGACGGCACGGTCTGCACTGGCGACAGCAGGGGACGAGAGGCTAACCCCCAGGACTGCGACCGCGAAAACACCCAGCGGGGCAATTGTGCTTCGAATTTCCATATCTCTATCTCCTACGGGGCAAATCGTTGTTACATCCCTTACTTCGCGGCGAAACGCGATTTGGATCTGCCCGGATTCAAAAAAATTACGCATGGCGATTGCCCGTCGCTTAGTCGCATCATGTTGAATCTGATTCGTTATGACAGTCGTAACCGTTCTCAGTTGCCAAACTCATGTGTACTGGAGAGATTGAGATGAAGAAACTGAAACTGGTACTCGCAAGTTTGCTTGCGCTGGGCGTGCTGGCGGGTTGCGACAACAGTAACGATGATGTCGCGGTGGCGACGTTCCGCGTTCTGCATGCGGTGCCTGATGCGCCGAAGGTCAACGTACTGGTGGACGGAACCCAGTTGCTGGGTGCGGTCGACTACAAAGAAGGGACCGGTTTTCTTCCGGAAGCCGCAGGCACGTATTCCGTCCAGGTGGATGCGCTCGTTCCGGGTGGCGTAGCGACCGTCATCGGTCCGGCCGACGTGCCGCTCAATGCCAATACCGAGACGAGCATCATCGCGGTGGGCAACACGGCCGCGCAGACGATCGAGCCGTTCATCCATGCGCGCGATGTCAGCACGGTACCCGCGGGCTCCGCGCGCGCTGAGGTCCTGCATGGCGCGCCCGATGCGCCGCCGGTAGACGTGTATGTGACCGCGTTTAACGCCGATCTCGCTACGTCCGCCAAACTCGGCGACACGACGATTTCATTCAAAGACACCATCGGGCCCGTTGACGTCCCCGCGGGCGCCTACCAGATTCGCGTGACGCTGGAAGGACGAACGGATGCTGCGGGCGTCGTGTTTGATTCGGGCGAGGTGACGCTTTCGGATGGTGCCGATCTGTTGATCGTCGCGGTCGAAGCCACCGGCGCCGGCACCGCCCCGATCAGCCTGCTGCTGTGGGGCGAGGATGGTGTCGCGGGAGAACTCCTGAGTATCGAGACCCCGGCCAACCTGCGCGTCGTGCACGACTCCCCGGATACGCCCGCGGTCGACGTCGTCGTCAACGGCGATTTCGCCAACCCGCTGGTGCCCGGTATCGTCTATCCGGAAGTTGTTCCGGCCGATGGGTACGTTTCAGTACCGGCCGACACTTACGACGTCGTCGTCACCGACGCGGCGACGCAGGGTCTGATGCCCATCATGGAGCAGCTGACGGTCGATGCAGGCTCCGAGACCACCGTCGCGGCCATCGACGTCCTGGCGAATGTTCGTCTGCTGTTGCTGGCCGATGACAATCGCCGGCTCGCGACAGCCGCCAAGGTGCGCCTCGTGCACGGGTCTCCCAGTGCAGGACCGGTCGATATTTATGTGACGGCGGATGGTGACATCGCCAACGTCGATGCGAACTTCGAGGACGTTCCATTCGAGGCTGACACCGGCTACGTCGAGCTCGCCGAGGGTTCGTACGTCGTGACCGTCACGGGTCCGGACTCCAAGACGCCGGCGTTCACGCCTGTGCCCATCACGGTCATCAATAGCGGCGTTTATACGGCGATTGTGAGGGACGCCCCGTTGGGCGGAGCTCCGTTCAGTGTGATCACCCTGGACGACTTCTGATCCGTCATTGTGACTGTGCGCGATCAGGATCCCGTCGTTCGGAACCAACCGAGCGGCGGGATTTTACTTCTTCTCGGGTGCCGCAATCTGACTCAGCTGCAGCCCATTGTTCTGCAGGTACTCGATACGCATGCCGATGCTTTCAGCCGACTCGACGAGTTTTCGCTTGATCGCCCAGTTACTGATCAGCGGCGGCATCCAGAAGTCGGGCTTGAATTCGCCTTCGTAGGTGACCCGGGTACCGCGCTCGTGCTCGCTGAGTTTCCAGTGAGAGGTGTAAACGTCGAAGTCGCTCTGCTCGGGAATCGCAGTCGTGTGGATTTCCTCATAGGGCGTCGACTCGATGCGCTCGAGTCTTTCGGCCGATCGGCAGAAGAACATCACGCAGGCTTCGACGCGGGTATACGCGAGGACCTCGTCGGGGTCATCGCTCTCGACGAATCGCGTTTCGGGGATGCCCGACGAGATCTTGTAGAAATTGTCGTAGTCGATCAGCGTGGAGTAGATGAATTCAGGCGGCGCCTCGATGATGCTCTCGCCGAACACATGAAAGACTCCATCTTGCTTATCGACCTTCGCGTCGAGGACTTCCACGGCCGACGCCGGTTGAGTCGCCGCGAGTGCGACCATAATCACGATGTAGCGAAGTTTCGTCACTTATACTCCACGACTGGTTCAGCAGGAATTTTCCCGGCCGCCGCATGATACCGTCCGTACCCGTCAACTCGCCCTGCATCAACATCTGCGTCATCGACGCCGAGACAGGTTACTGCCTCGGCTGCTTCAGAACCATCGACGAGATCTCGAATTGGGCGCGTCTGCCCGGCGACCGCCGGGCAGAGATCATTCACCAGCTGGAACGCCGGCGTCAATCCTCGGAAGAGTAAATTCTAGCCGCCGGGGCCGAAAAACAGGATGCGGGTCAGGGTCGTGTAACCGCCCTCGACGGCCATCATCCCCACCAGGACGAGCAGAAACGCGGGGGGCAGCAGGATCGCATAGATCAGCGCCATCCGTTCCCATGCCATATGCATGAATATGGCGACGATCAGGCCGGCCTTCGCCCACATGAACGTGATGATCAGGATCCAGCGGAGATAGCCCTCGAACTGGAAATAATCGACGGCGTATGAGAATCCACTGAGTACGAACAGCAGGCCCCAGATCTTCAGGTACAGGCCAATGGGGTGCTGTTGGCCGCCTTCGGTTGTTCCAGCTTCAGCTGACATATCGATTCCTCACCAAAGATAGAAAAACGCGAAAATAAAGACCCAGACGAGGTCGACGAAATGCCAGTACAGGCCAGCAATCTCGACGATCTCGTAGCCGCGGGTCTCGTAGTCGCCGCGAAAGACCTTGAAGGCGACGATCAGCAGGTAGATCACCCCGCCGGTGACGTGCAGGCCGTGAAACCCGGTAATCATGAAGAATGCCGACCCGAACTGCGGTGCGCCGAACGGGTTGCCCCATGGGCGCACGCCCTCGGAAATCAGCTTAGTCCACTCGAAGGCCTGCATGCCGACGAAGGATGCACCGAACAGCGCCGTGACCAGCATCAGTGCCGCGGTGACCTTGCGATTGCGGGCATAGCCGAAATTCACGGCCATGGCCATCGTGCCGCTCGACGTGATCAGGATGAACGTCATGATCGCGATCAGAATCAGCGGGATATCCTGGCCGAACATGTGCAACGCGAAGACTTCGCTCGGAATCGGCCACGGTTCCGTGGTCGAGATCCGCACCGTCATGTAGCCGGTCAGGAAGCAGGAAAAGATGAATGTGTCGCTGAGCAGGAAAATCCACATCATCGCCTTGCCCCACGGGACGTGGAACGTCTGCTTGTCGGCGGACCAGTCCGCGACGACTCCGGCCATGCCATCAGGCAATGCGACGGCCGTGCCTCCGGTGCTCACTTGCTCTTGTGCCATATTTAAAGATCCTTAGGGCCAGATTCCTCAGGTCGATAACAGCAAACCCAGTAAAACTACCCAGACGAGCAACAGGAAGTGCCAGTACGTGGCACATAGCTCGATGCTGAGCGTGACTTCATAGCCGGCGAAAGCGCGCCAGGCCGTCTTGACCCAGACCAGCAGTCCGCCGAGCAGGTGCAGGGCATGCAAGCCAGTCAGCAGGTAGAAGAAGGAGTTGGCCGGGTTGTCGGCCAGCAGGTAGCCGGATACCTGTAGTTCGTTCCATGCCCCGAGCTGGCCGGCCAGGAAGCCGAACGTCAGAAGCCCGCTGATGATCAGGCCGTGACGAATCCCGGCGGCGTGCATCCGCCGCGCCTGCGATTTCGTGTACTCGAACGCGACACTCGCCAGGATCAGCACGATCGTGTTGATCCACAGGATCGAGGGTTTGGGCAGGGGCACCCAGTCCGTCGTCAGCTCGATGCGCATCTGGTACGCGACCATGAACAGGCCGAAGACGCCGGACAGCGTGAACATGAACGCCCACAAGCCGATCTTGGCCGACGGGACGGTGGCCAGCGGGCCGGCGTCAGAATCGACGACGCCGGCGTCGGTCCAAGGTTTGTGCAGCAGCGTCTTCAGCAGGCTCACGTGTGGGCCCCTTGCACGTCACCGGTCTCGTGGGACACGCCGGTCGTCTCATCCGATGGTTTGTTCTGCGGAATGAAGTCGTCGTCCGCGCCCGGCACGCTGTAGTCGTAGGCCCAGCGGTAGACCACGGGCAGCTCGGGCCCCCAGTTACCGTGATGTGGCGGCGTGTCCGGCGTCTGCCATTCCAGCGTGGTCGATTCCCAGGGATTCGGCCCGGATTCTTCGCCGTTGAAGTAACTCCAGGCGAGGTTGAACAGGAATACGAGCTGCACGACGGCCACGATCAATGCGGCAATCGTGATGCTGATATTGACGTCGGCGACCGAGTCCATCATGAACTCCGTGTCGCCGTTCGCGAAATAACGCCTCGGTACCCCGAGAAAGCCAAGGTAATGCATCGGCAAATAGATCGAGTATGTACCGAGGAAGGTCAGCCAGAAGTGAAATCTGCCTAGCGTGTCGTTCAGCATTCGGCCGGTGATCTTCGGGTACCAGTGATAGATGGCCGCCATCACCACCAGTACGGGCGACACGCCCATGACCATATGGAAATGCCCGATGACGAAGTAGGTGTCCGACAGAGGTAGATCTACGGCGACGTTGCCGAGGAACAGGCCGGTCAGGCCGCCGTGCGTGAACGTGAAGATGAAGCCGATCGCGAACAGCATCGGCACGGTCAACCGGATGTTGCCCTGCCAGAGCGTCAGCACCCAGTTGTAGACCTTGATCGCCGTCGGTACGGCGATGATCAGCGTCGTCGTCGCAAAGAAGAAGCCGAAGTAGGGGTTCATGCCGCTGACGTACATGTGATGAGCCCAGACGATGAAACTCAGGCCCCCGATCGCTACGATGGCCCACACCATCATTCGGTAGCCGAAGATGTTCTTGCGCGCGTGCGTGCTCAGGACGTCCGACACGATGCCAAAGGCCGGCAGCGCGACGATATAGACCTCGGGGTGGCCGAAGAACCAGAACAGGTGCTGGAACAGCACCGGCGTACCGCCGTCGTTCGCGGTGTTCTCACCGAGCGAGATCATCGCCGGCATGAAGAAGCTCGTGCCGAGCAGTTTGTCGAAGGTCATCATGATGGCGCTGACGAGCAGCGCCGGGAAAGCCAGCAGGCCGAGGATCGTCGCGACGAAGATGCCCCAGACCGACAGCGGCATGCGCATCAGCGTCATGCCCTTGCACCGGGCCTGCAATACTGTCGTGACATAGTTCAGGCCGCCCATCGTGAACGCGATGATGAATACGCCGAGTGAGACGAGCATCAGGATGATGCCGCCGTCCGCGCCGGGTGTACCGGCACTGATGGCCTGCGGCGGATAGAGCGTCCAGCCGGCGCCCGTCGGTCCGCCGGTGACGAAGAAACTGGCCAGCAGAATCAGGACGGCGAGCAGGTATACCCAGAAGCTGAGCATGTTCAGGAACGGAAAGACCATGTCGCGCGCGCCGCACATCAACGGTATCAGGTAGTTGCCGAAACCGCCGAGGAACAGGGCTGTCAGCAGGTAGATCACCATGATCATGCCGTGCATCGTGACGGCCTGGTAGTACATGGTCGGGTCGATGAACGAGAATTCGTTCGGGAACGCGAGCTGCAACCGCATCATGCCGGACAGCACCAGTGCAACGAGTCCCACGCCGATGGCGACCACCGAGTATTGAATAGCGATGACCTTGTGATCCTGACTCCAGATGTACTTCGTGACGAAGCTCTGTGGGTCGTGTAGTTCCTGGTGTTGATCAGCGATCGCAACGTATGCCATCCGAACCTCCTGCTGGTTCTTATAATTTCTGCTCGCGGTCAGCGATCGATCATCGCGACCGCCGCTTCCTTGCCGCTTTTCGTTTCGTCCATGCCTTCGAGTGTGTTGATGTATGCGACGACATCGTTGATCGCCTGCTCGTCGCGAAGAATCTCGGCCATCAGGCCCATCTGCCAGCCGTAGCCGTCGTCCGGGTGACCGCCGCGGATACCGTCCTTGAAGTTCTGTAGTTGCTGGGCCAGGTACCAGTCACTCATGCCGGCCTGGCGCGGTGCACTGACCGACCAGATGCCCTGACCCTGGTCGCCATGGCAGGCGCCGCAATTCCGGTAGAGGCGCGCCCCGCGTTCCAGGTCGCCGGATATCGTCGCGGGCGAGGGATCGTCGGGCAGTGTCTGAATATAAGCGATGACGTTGTCGATCGCCGCGTCGTTCGCCAGTGTCATCGCCATCGGTCGCATCTGCTGACCATAGATGTCGTCTTCATGCGCGCCGCGAATGCCGGCCTTGTAATTCTTCAATTGTTGGCGCAGATACCAGCTTTCCTGACCGGCCAGCTTCGGTGCGTTCAATTGCTGGTTGCCTTCGCCGTTGACTCCGTGGCACGCGACGCAGACCTGGTACTGAGCGCTTCCGACGGCCGCATCGCCGGCCGGCGTTGCCAGGATCTCGGCGTAGGTCGGGTAACCGGACAGCCAGGCGTCGAATTCCTCCTGTGTTTCGACGACGACCTTGCCGCGCATCGTGTGGTGCGCGATTCCGCACAGCTCTTCGCACAGGATCTCGAACGTGCCGGTGCGCGTGGGCTCGAACCAGAGGTAGGAGACGAGGCCGGGTACGAGATCCATCTTGACGCGGAACTGCGGCACGGCGAAGTCGTGCAATACATCCTGTGAGCGCAGCAGGGCGGTCACCGGCTGGTTGATCGGCAGATGGACGATGTTGCTGTTGATCAGGATGTCGTCCTGACCGGCCGGGTCGTCCGGATTCATGCCGAACGGGTTGTCGGCGTTGATCAGATTTGCATCGACGAGGCCGAGCTTGCCGTCTTCGCCCGGGAACCGGTACTGCCATTGCCATTGCCGGCCGACCGCCTCGAAGAAAGCCGAGTCCTCCGGATCCTGGACAAATTTGGCCCAGACGACCCGGCCGGGGGCGAGCATCGCGATGACGCCCACTGTCGTAATGTC
>JBLYYV010000140.1:0-2936 GCA_048550095.1 Gammaproteobacteria bacterium | reverse complement strand
TCTCGAGCACGACCGCGCCCAGCGACCCGGGGGTATCGCTGGCGCCGACGAGCACGACGGAACGGGCCTGAAAAATCGCGTCCAACTGGTTCATGATGGCAATCGCTACTTGACGGTGACGAGGCCCCGCATGGTAGCGTGAAAGCGTTACCGCAACAGCCCCAGTTAAGAAAAGCGACCCAGATGCAAACCGCCTACATCACCCACCCGATATGCATGGCCCACGACATGGGTACCGGACACCCCGAACAGCCGGCACGGATGTCCGCAATCGAAGATCAATTGCGCGCGAACGGTCGCTATGACCTCCTTGCACATCACGAGGCGCCGCGCGCGACCGTCGAGCAACTGGCGCGCGTGCATGACCCCGACTATATCGAGAGCCTGCGCGAGCGCTCGCCGGCGGAAGGCGTCGTCATGCTCGATCAGGATACGATCATGTGCCCCGATACCTGGGAAGCGGCGCTGCGCTCCGCGGGCGCGGCCATTCTGGCGACGGACCTCGTCATCAACGGCGAAGCCGCGCGCGCGTTCTGCAACGTGCGGCCGCCCGGACATCACGCCGAACGGCGCACGAGCATGGGGTTCTGCCTGTTCTGCAACGTGGGCGTCGGTGCCGCGCACGCACTCGACGAACATGGGCTGGAGCGCGTGGCGATCTTCGATTTCGACGTGCACTACGGCAACGGCACGGCCGACGTCTTCGCCGATGACCCGCGCGTGATGCTGTGCTCCACTTACGAATACCCGCTGTACCCGGGCATGAATCCACCCACCGAGCCGGGTCACCAGGTCAACTGCCCGTTGCCGCCTGGCAGCGGCAGCGACGAGTTCCGTGCGGCGGTCGCGAACGAATGGATGCCCGAGGTACGCGCGTTCGCGCCGCAGATGCTCTTCATCTCCGCGGGATTCGATGCCGCCGCCAGCGATCCCCTCGCGAGCATGAACTTACACCCGGCAGACTACGAATGGGTGACGGACGTGCTGTGCGACTACGCGACGAGTCACTGCGACAACCGCGTGGTCTCGACCCTGGAAGGCGGCTACGATCTGCCCGCGCTCGCGGTGTGTGCGAATGCCCACATCGCGAGACTGATGGAAGCCTGATCCTCGCCTCAGGGCTTCCAGCGCTTCAATAGCAGCGAGTTCGTCACGACGCTGACGCTGCTGAACGCCATCGCCGCACCCGCGATCGTCGGGCTCAGGTAGCCGGCGGCAGCGAACGGGATGCCGATCACGTTGTAGATGAACGCCCAGAACAGGTTCTGCCGGATCTTGTTCCAGGTCGCGCGGCTGATGGAGATTGCACCGGGCACCAGGCCGGGGTCGGAGCGCATCAGCGTGATGCCCGCGGTCTCCATCGCGACGTCCGTGCCCGAACCCATCGCGATGCCGACGTCGGCCGCCGCCAGCGCCGGCGCGTCGTTGATACCGTCGCCGATCATGCCGACGCTGTAACCCTGGTCGCGCAACGATTGCACTTCTGCGGACTTGTCCGCCGGTTTCACCGCACCGCGCGCCTCGTCGATACCGACCTGGCGACCGATCTCGGCAACCGCGCGCACCGCATCGCCCGACAGCAACGACGTCCTCACGCCCATGTCTTTCAGCTTCGCGACCGCAGGAGCGGACTCGGCGCGCAGCGGGTCGGCGATCGCGACGATGCCGAGCAGCTTGGCCTCACGCGCGACCCAGATGACGGTGCGCCCGTGGTCTTCCCACTCGGCCGCCTGGGCGGATTCCGCCTCCGTCGAAATTCCCTTGTTGTGCATGAACCCTTCGTTGCCGGAGATCACGAGCGCGTTGTCCACGCGCCCCTCGACGCCATGACCCGTATGGCTCTTGAATTCGGATACCTCGGTCAATGCGAGACCATCGCGCGCCGCGCGGTCGAGCACCGCCTTCGCCAGGGGATGCTCGCTGCCCTGTTGCAGCGACGCCAGCGTCGTCAGTAGTGCCGCTTCGTCGCCATCGCAGGTATGCATGTCGACGATGGTGGGATGTCCCGTCGTCAGCGTGCCGGTCTTGTCGAAGATGACCGCGTTCAGGGCATGCGCGCGTTCCAGCATCTCGACGTCTTTAATAAGAATGCCGGAGCGCGCGGCCGCGCCGGTGCCCGTCATGATCGCGGTCGGCGTAGCGAGGCCGAGCGCGCACGGACACGCGATAACCATGACCGACACGGCGGAAATCAGCGCCGATTCCAGGTTGCCGGTCGTGAAATACCAGGTCGCGAACGTGCCGGCAGCGATGACGAGAACGGTGGGCACGAACAACTCACTGATGCGATCGACGAGGCGTTGTATCGGCGCCTTGCCGGCCTGCGCGTTCTCGACGAGACGAATGATCTTCGCGAGCGTCGAATCCGCGCCGACGGCCGTCGCGGTGATCTTCATCAGGCCCGTGCCGTTGATCGAACCACCGGTGAGCTTGTCCCCGATATCCTTATCCACGGGAATGCTCTCCCCGGTGATCAGCGACTCGTCGACCTCGCTGCGACCGTCGCTCAGGGTTCCGTCGACCGGGATGCTTTCGCCCGGCCTGACGATGACGAGATCACCGGCGCGGACCTGGGCGACCGGAATCTCCGTAACCGCGCCGTCACGCTCGACGCGCGCCGTCTTCGGGCGTAAATCCATCAACTGACGAATTGCTGCGGTCGTGCCGCGCTTCGCGCGCGCCTCCATGTACTTGCCGAGCATGACCAGCGTGATGATCACCGCGGAGGCCTCGAAATAGAGCTGGCCGGTGGCGGCGTCGCCGAGCGTGATCAGCAGATACAAACTATAGAGGTAGGCCGTGGTTGTACCCATCGCGACGAGCACATCCATATTGCCGGAGCCGGCGCGCAATGCTTTCCATGCCGCGCGGTAGAAGCGCGCGCCGATGACGAACTGCACCGGCGTTGCAAGCGCGAGCTCGACCCACGGATGCAG
>JBLYYV010000139.1:0-4483 GCA_048550095.1 Gammaproteobacteria bacterium | reverse complement strand
CCGCGGATGCTATCAGACTAGCGAATGCTTCTAAAGTGAAAGTAAATCTTGCCTTGCGGCAAACGGCTCGCAGGGTCTCCGGAGCCTCTTTAACGAGCCGTTTGCGCGATGCCGACGACGTAGTTCTTGCCATAGTATTTCTGGCACTTCGGGCAGGTCGTGTAAAAATAATAGATCGGTAGCTCGTCGTCAGAGCCTCCGCCCGTCAGTTCTTCCATGTCCGCGCACCATCGGTTATCGCAACTGATATCTACTTTAGATTTACGCACCAAAGTCAGATTGAAACAATCCCGAGCCATACGTAGCGCTGATTGCTGCACGAATCCGCTCGGCCGCAGGCCGATAGACAAGCGGTGCCAAAGGGCACCAGAGCAAAAAAGGCAGGCCTTTCGGCCTGCCTTTTTTGCTCTGGTGCCCGGGGCGAGACTTGAACTCGCACGTTATTTCTAACAATGGATTTTGAATCCACCGCGTCTACCAATTCCGCCACCCGGGCGCGGAAATCGCGAGGGTGGGTACTCTACCATCGGCGGCCGGCGATGCAATTGCTCTCGCGAGGCAATTACGTTGGCGATTCCACGGGCTGTGTTAGCAAATTGTCGAAATTTGGCCGCCCCTGATGCAACCAATCCGGCCGCAGGGGCATCTAAACTACCCATATGGCGGGATTTGCGAACAGACCAGTCGATCCGGGCGTGCTGGCCCGGGCCCGGAAGGGCGACATGAAGGCTCACGAGATTATCTATCGGACCTTCAGCCCGCCCGTGTACTCGCTGATGGCGCGGATGACGGGTTCGACGCACACGGCCGACGACCTGCTGCAGGAGACCTTCATCGAAGTGATCCGCAGTATCGGCAAGTTCCGCGGCGAAGCTGCCCTGGCGACCTGGATTCGCAAGGTCGCGGTCAGCAAGTGCCTGATGCATATGCGCTCGGCCTGGCAGAACCGGGCGACGCTGTTCCGCGACCTCGGAGAAGATCACCTGCCCTATGAGCCGGCCGTGGCCTGCGACACGCCCCTGACCCAGGCGCAGATGGACCTGGAGAAAGCGCTCGCCCGGCTGTCTGATACGAGCCGCGTCGTCGTCATCCTGCACGACGTCGAGGGGTATACCCACCGCGAGATCGCCGACCTGATGGGCAAGAGCGTCAGTTTTTCCAAGAGCCAGCTCGCCCGGGCGCACGCGCGCCTGCAGCAGGCGGTGCGCATTGGCGATCGCGCGGCCGAAGAAAGCGGAGGCGCCGAGCGATGAGGATCAGCGCGGCAACTGATATCACCCGGCTGTTGCGGTCCCTGCCGGACATGGAGCCGCCGGCTGACGCCTGGAACAAGATTCGAGCGCGTCAGCGCAGCGGCCATCCGGTTGCCTGGACGGGGATCGCCATTGCCGCCTGCATGGCGATGGCCGCGATCGTGCTGACGACGAGGGATGAGCTGCCGGTCGAGTCGGTGGAGACATTCCTGGTCGAAGCGCAACCGGCACCAGAGCCTGGCAGCGTCACCCAGCGTCGGAGCGCGACGGTAACGGAGTTACGCCGGCAGTCGCAGCATATGGAGCGGGTCCTGCGCGGCCTGCCGCAGAGTCGCGATGTCGTTCGCGTGGACGTGGCCGGCGCGATCGCGGACTTGCAGGACCGCATCGCTGCTGTCGACTATGAACTGAACCGTTCGACGCGCAACCGTCGGATGCAGGAGCCGAGCGCGATCGTGCGCTGGCCGTCGCAGAATGAGTCCGCGATTCGTCCGGCGAGCCAATCTGCACCGGCCGCCGGTCAGGATCTGTGGCGGCAACGGGTCGAGCTGATGGACCACCTCGTGCGTGCACGGTACGCGGAAGTGGGCGCAGAAGCCCGCTAACAGGAGTCGATAAATGAGATTAAATATTATTAATAAATTATTGATTCTAATGATATTAATGTCTCCGGCTCTCGCGCTGGCGCAGTCTGCCGAGCCGCCGGCGGAACGGGCCGCTTTAGGCATTAACATCGCGAATCGCAGCGAGCGTGCCGGGCCGGTCGAGGGCGTAGCCGTCGTCGGTGTCACGCCGGGCGGCGCGGCCGAGGTTGCCGGACTCCGCGCCGACGATGTCCTGATTTCCATCGGCGACACGTCGCTGATGGCCGAGTCGATGCAGGTGGCCAATGACCGGCTGCTGCGTTTCATGGATGGCGTGAAACCGGGGCAGTCGATCGACGTCGTCTACCTGCGGGGCGGCAAGGTCCTCGATACCACCGTCGTTGCGGACACCCTCAATCCCGGCATGCTGCCGCCCGACTTCCCGTTCCGCGAGGACCTGGAGCGCCTCGGGCGCCAGTTCGAGAGCGAATTCATTCAGCCGTTGCAGTCGCGCTGGCGGCACAGCGGCGTTTTTGCGGGCATGGAGCTCGTTGCGCTGACGCCGGAACTCGGCCGCTATTTCGGCACGGAGGAGGGCCTGCTGGTGGTGCGTGCGCCGGACAATGCCGCGGTCGATCTGCAGGACGGTGACGTGATCCAGACGATCGGTGCACGCGTGCCGAACGATCCCGGCCACGCAATGCGCATCTTGCGTTCCTACGAGACCGGCGAGGAACTCGTCATCGGCGTGATGCGAGACCAGCGTTCGGTGGAGATTCGCCTGGTGCTGCCGCAGCCGGAGGAACGCACCGGATTCGATCTTGGGCGGCTGTTCGATTCCGCGGAGCGCCTGGCGTCCGACGCGCGATTCCGCTGACGGGGTTCCCGGGGCGGGCCGTCGACAGGGAGCCACCCCCACCCCCTCGACGAAGTCGCGGCGGTCCGAGTTCGGATTATTCTTTAGAATGGCGCCCATGCAGCCGGGTACCAGCAGTCTCGAAGATTTCACCTACGATCTGCCCCCGGACCTGATCGCGCAGGCGCCGCTGACGGAGCGCACGGCCAGCCGCCTGCTGCGCGTCGACCCGGGCGGCGGGCTGGATGATCTGCATATCCCGGACTGCGTCGATCTGCTCCAGGCGGGCGACGTGCTCGTCGTCAACGATACGCGGGTGCTGCCCGCGCGGCTGTTTGGCCGCAAGGCGACCGGCGGTAAGGTCGAGATGCTCCTGGAGCGCTTGATCGACGAGCGCACCGCGCGCGTCCAGCTCCGCGCCAGCCGTTCCCCGCCGATCGGCGCGGGCCTCGAGTTCGACGGCGGCGCCACCGCGACGGTCGCCGATCGCGACGGGGCGTTCTTCGTCCTCGAATTTACGGCGCCACTGGAACCGGTTCTCGAGCAGCACGGCCACATGCCATTGCCGCCCTATATCGAGCGGCCGGACGACGCGGCCGATCGGGAGCGCTACCAGACAGTGTTCTCGCGCGAACCGGGGGCCGTCGCGGCGCCGACGGCCGCGCTGCATTTCGACGCGGCGCTGCTCGATAGGCTCCGGGACAAGGGTGTCGTGATCGAGGCGGTGACGCTGCACGTCGGCGCCGGAACGTTCGCGCCGTTGCGGTCCAAACAGCTGGCTGCCGGGCGACTGCATGCGGAACGCATCGAAGTGCCCGAATCGGTATGCGTCGCCGCTGACCGCGCCCGCGTGGACGGGGGTCGCGTGGTCGCTCTCGGCACGACCACGATGCGCGCCCTGGAATCCGCGGCCCTAGCAACGGGCCGGCTGGCGCCGTTCTCCGGCGAGACGACGCTGTTCATTCGACCGGGGTTCCGCTTCCGCGTCGTCGATGCCCTGTTGACGAATTTCCACTTGCCGGAGTCATCGCTGTTAATGCTGGTTTGTGCATTCGCCGGCACGCAGTCTATTCTCGCGGCCTACGCGCACGCCGTGCGGCATCGATACCGGTTCTTCAGTTACGGCGACGCGATGTTCTGCTATCGGCAAATATGACCAGTCCACTGCATTTCGAACTCCACAGCACCGACGCGGGTGCGCGTCGCGGTCAAATTCGTCTCCCGCGGGGCGTAATCGAGACGCCCGCGTTCATGCCGGTTGGCACCTACGGGTCGGTGAAGGCGGTAACGCCGGAGGAATTGCGCGAGGTTGGCGCCGAGATCATCCTCGGCAACACGTTTCACCTGCTGCTGCGGCCAGGCAACGAGCTGATCAGGGATCATGGCGGCCTGCATCGCTTCATGCACTGGGACGGCCCGATCCTGACGGATTCCGGCGGCTTCCAGGTGTGGAGCCTGACCGAGCGGCGCAAGATCACGGAGGCGGGCGTCGAGTTCAGCGCGCCGACCGACGGCAGCAAGGTTTTCCTCAGTCCGGAGAGCGTCATGCAGGTCCAGGCGGACCTCGGCAGCGACATCCAGATGATTTTCGACGAATGCACGGACTATCCCGTCGCCGAATCGGTCGCGCGCGACTCGATGGACTTGTCGCTGCGGTGGGCGCGGCGCTGCCGTGACGAGTTCGACCGCATCGGCAGCGCGCAGCGAGGCCAAGCGGTTTTCGGCATCGTGCAGGGCGGCATGTACGAGGAGCTGCGCTCCCGCTCGCTCGAGGGCCTGCTGGAGATTGG
>JBLYYV010000138.1:0-7714 GCA_048550095.1 Gammaproteobacteria bacterium | reverse complement strand
TTCGATCGCAAGCTTCAGACCATCGGCCAGCTCGGCAAAGAGTTTCCGAAGGTCGAAGGTCGATTCGAAGCGAACCTGGCGCGAATCGACCGGGCGATTCGCAACGTCGAGGACGCGATCGGTCCGTCATCCCAGTGGGTCGGCTCCACGGAGCAGAATCCGCTGTTCAGAACGCGGCTCTACGAGGCGATTCTGCCGCTGCAGCTGCCGTTGCAGCAGCTGCGCGCCCTGGCTGAAGTAAGTAATGACAACGCGCTGACCAAGATCAAGTCCCTGCAGGCGCAGGCGCGCCTGCTCTGGGCAGGGAGCTTCGCCGCACTGGTACTCGTCGTAATACTGATTGGCACCTTGCTGACCCGGCAGCTATATCGAAATCTGCGTGAACTGGAAGCGGCCAATGCGGCGAAGAGCAACTTCGTCGCGACGGTAAGTCATGAGATTCGCACGCCGCTGAATACCATTCGTGGATCGCTCGGCCTGATGTCCGCGGATGAGCTATCAGAGGATAATCGCGAACTCCTGCGAGTGATGCAGGGTTCATCCGACATACTGCTCGCCCTGGTCAACGATGTGCTGGACTTCGCGAAAATCGAAGCCGGCAAACTGACGATCGAGCCCGTCGAAACCGGAACCGCCGATATGGTGGATGAGGTTATCAAATTGATGACCGTCAGGGCGTTCGATAACGAAACGCATCTGTCGAGCATTGTTGATCCGGCGACACCCCGCATGGTCGTGGTCGATTCCGGGCGCCTCAGGCATGTGCTGATCAACTTCGTCGGCAACGCCATAAAGTTTACGCCGCGCGGGCACGTCAATATTCGTGTCTCGCCTACGCGGGATTCGCAGCTGCGCTTTGCGGTGGAAGACAACGGACCGGGCATTCCGTGGGATCAGCAGTCACGACTGTTCAACGACTTCGAGCGAATGGCGCAGCCCGTTGCGGGGCCGGAGGGCGGCGCAGGCCTTGGCCTTGCCATCAGCAAGCGATTGGTCGAATTATTGGGCGGTACGATCGGCGCGACCAGTGAACCCGGAAAGGGCAGCACGTTCTGGTTCGAGATTCCCTGCGAGGTGACGCAGCCCGATTTGCCGCAGCCAGGAGGCAGCGGCGAATTCGCCGGTCTTCGCGCGATGGTCCTCGGCACGCCCGCCCCATGGCGCAGCGCGCTGATCGAGCAGCTGGAATCGTGGGATATTCGGGTTCGCGGTGTCACGTGGCAGGATGTGGATGCCGGGCAGGATAAGGTCGAAGCGGAGCTCGTGAAAGAGAACTTCGATTTCATGATCGTGGCCGGACGGATTCGTCCCGGGCAGTCGCTGCCGCGCATCCTCGAGACATTGCGGAGTCGGGGCACGAAGCTGGTGTCGTTCGGTCGGGCATTCGGCCTGACGCAGCTGCACGACTCCTACACAGACATAGCGGATTTCATGTTGCGCTTGCCGGTCACGAACGATGATCTGTGGCGCTGCGTAAGTCAGATGACCGGCAGGCTCGTGCACCGACAGCCGCCGATCGTCGAGGCGCAAACAGCGCAACCCAGTCGGCCGGGGCTCGCCGGGAATTACCGCATCCTGCTGGCGGAGGACGGTCGCGCCAATCGGATGGTGGCGGGCGCGATGCTGAGGAACTTCGGCTACAAGGTCGATTCTGTCGCGACCGGTCGGGAGGCGGTCAGCGCCGTCAGCTCCCTGCCGTATGATCTCGTGCTAATGGACCTGAGCATGCCCGATCTTGACGGCTTCGACGCGGCGCGTCGCATTCGACGATTACCCAGTTTTCAGCGCAATGTTCCGATCATCGCAGTGACCGCACACACGGAGCGTGAGACCCGCGAAGCCTGTAGCGCGGCAGGCATGGACGGTTTCGTTGCGAAGCCGATCGATCCACTCGAGTTATCGGCCGAGATCGAGCGACTACTTGAATCAAACGAGTACGCCAGTGGCTCCGGAGATACGTTGAGAATCGTGTCGACATCACTGGAGCGCATCGACCGAAGCGTTCTCGATCGTCTCGATCGAAGTACCTCCGGCGAAATGCTGCCGCATATGGTTCGAGTCTTCGTCGACGAAATTAAGGATCAGGCTCGCACGCTCGAATCTGCGCTGCAAACCGGAGATTTCGATGCGCTGTCCAGCGAGAGCCATGTCCTCAAGAGTAGTGCCGGCCTGCTCGGTGCCCGCAGCGTTTGCGTGCTTGCGACCGATCTCAACCAGGCTTGCAAGGACGATAACCAGGCGGAAGCAGAGAAACTGGCGGGCATGCTGATTGACGAGATCGGACATTCGGCTGCGGCGTTCACTGAAGACTTTCTGACCGAAGCTCAGCAGCACTGACGCGGGCTCAGACGCCTGCGTGCATCGCTACGCCGATCACGATTGCGGCGCCTTTATCGGCCGAGCAGCATGTCCCGCAGCACCCGGTTGCGCTCCGGGCTGGTATCTCGATGCACGAGGTACCGAACGTGGCTGTCAGACGGCGCGGAAGAATCCAGTTCGATACTCCAGAGTGCGTTGACTTCGTTGGGGATCATCGAATAACGCACGTCGATCACGCGGTTGGAATTTTGCGGATCCAGCGCGACATAGCCCGCGGAAAACCGGCGAAACCGCTCGATATCGATGGCCTGCTGCGAACCCACTTGAAGCCAGGGAAGGTCCGCACTGACATCGAGCATCTCGACGTGCTCACCCGGATAGAATTGCACGCCTGCGCCAACCCGCACAGCATCGACATAGAACGTATCGTCGCTGGCGTACACGGTCTTCCACACCAGTAAATTGGCGAAACTGGGCTTGGCTTCCAGTTGCATCGGCCGGTGGCCGCGCTGCGCCGCCAGTTCCAGTCCCGCATCGACGGCGCGGTCGCGCTGCAGCAGGCCCATGCCGAGGTAAGCCAGCGCCCACAGCAGTGCCAGCCGGGCATACAACGGTCTCTTTTTGAGGCCGGCAGTCACGACCAGGGCCAACATCGGCAGCGTGAACAGCGGGTCGATAACCGATACGACGTTCCAGGCGAAGCGCGTGTCACTGAATGGCCACAGCAACTGCGTGCCGAAGGAGGTACACGCGTCGAGCAGCGCATGCGTGGCATACCCGAGGGTCGCGTAGAGGCAACTCTCCTTGGCGCTGAGTTGCCAGCGCCGCCCAAGCAGCCAATACAGGAGCAGGCCGCAGATGACGCCGCCGACGGGGATGAAAGCCAATGCGTGGGAAAACTGGCGGTGATACTCGAGAAACATCAGCGGATCGCTGGGGGAGCGAATCAACACATCCAGGTCGGGCGCCATGCCGCCGAGACAACCGAACAACCCGGCCGCCGCCGCGCGCTCGCCGCGAGTTAACGCCTGGGGCAGCGAGGCGCCCAACATACCCTGACTGAGAGGGTCCATATCGAAGCTCACTCCAAAGGGTGGGCAATTCTATCGAATCGACGCCTCTCGCAGGAGTTCGTCGCGTCTGAGCAGTAGCGCTTCGAGTTGTGCCACCGTCAGCGCGGGCGCTCGGTCTTCGACGCCGCTTCGTCTCTCGTCTTACTCCGTGTCCGACTGCAGCAGGAAGCGGAATTCGTTCGCGGCTTCTACGGACGACTGCACCAGCGCTTCTTCGTCATTGCGAATCGCGAATTGCTGGTCCAGCATCTCCACGTCATGTTCCCGAAACATCTCGACGGTGTTTTCGGCATCGGCCTGGTCATAGCCAAGGCCGATCAGGACGCGTTCCGCCACATACAGGCTGGACAAGAACGTGTCGCGCATGATGACTTCGCAACCCAGTTCGCGCAGCGCCAGAGCATGGCTGCGATTTCTTGCGCGGGCATAGATCCGCACGCCCGGATAATGCTGTTTGACGCGCTCGGCGATCCTGACCGACGTTTCGACATTGCCCACCGCCAGTACGAACAGGCGCGCCTTCGCGACATTCGCCGATTTCAGCAGATGCAGCTGGGCCGCGTCGCCGTAATAGATCTTATTGCCGTAGCGACGTACGAGATCGATCTGCGACGGGTCGCTGTCCAGGGCCGTATACGGAATACCCTGGGCCGTCAGGATACGCGCGATGATCTGACCAAAGCGCCCGAAGCCCGCGATGACCACATGCGATTCATTGGCTTCGATGGTGTCGTAGGGCTGTTGGTCCGCATCCGCAGATCCCCGCTTGCGCGCGCTCGCTTCGATGGCGACCAGTATCGGCGTGGTGATCATGGATAACGTCACCACGAGTACCAGCAGATCCGCGACCTCCGACTCCAGGATTCGGCCGGCGGTCGCCGCCGTCAGGATCACGAACGCGAATTCGCCCCCCTGCGCCAACAGGAAAGCCATTCGCCGGGGGCAGGACTCTGTCAGGCCGAACAGGCGGCCCAGGGGATACAGGATCAGCCATTTGCCGGCCACGAGACCGGCGGTCAGGGCCACTATGACAAGAGGCTCGCGGATAAGCAGGCCCAGGTTCGCCGACATCCCGACCGCCATGAAAAACAATCCAAGCAGCAACCCCTTGAACGGCACGATATCGGCTTCCAGCTGGTGGCGAAATTCCGAATCGGCCACGAGTACGCCGGCCAGGAACGCGCCGAGGCCCATCGACAGGCCGAGCGACTCGAGCAACAGACCGGAACCGAGCACGAGCAGCAGCGCGGCCGCCGTAAAAACCTCATTCGCCTCGACGTTCGCGATGAAGCGGAACAGTGGCCGCAACAGGTAGCGCCCGCCGACCACGTACCCGACGAGAACCAGCAGCGTCCTGCCGAACTCCAGGTACTCGTCCGGGCCGATGGCCATCTCTGCGTCGTTCGAAAATGCCGACGTCAGCGCCAGCATCGGAATCACGGCCAGGTCCTGAAATAAGAGGATGGCGAAGGCGGCGCGGCCATGCGGCATCAGTAATTCCTTGCGCTCGGCCATCAATTGCAGGACGAATGCCGTACTCGACAGTGACAACGCACAACCGATGATGATGGCGGACGTCCACGCCTGGCCCAGGAGTCGGGCGACGACGGCAATCGCGACCAGCGTGATCACCACCTGCAGAGCACCGAGGCCGAACAACAGTTTTCGAAATGCCCAGAGCCGACTGGGCTGCAGTTCGAGGCCGATGATGAACAACAGGAACACCACGCCGACCTCGGCGAAATGCAGGATCGCATCCGGATGCTGGACGAGGCCGGCGCCCCACGGACCGATGACGACGCCGGCACCGAGATAGCCCAGGACATCGCCGAGTCCCAGGCGTCGGAACACCGGGACGACGATCGTCGCGGCGGCGAGAAAGATTGCCGCGTCAATGAAAATGCTCACGATGAAAGCCCCTCAGTCGGACAAGATACAAATACGAGCTGACCCGATTATGGCCGAAAGCAGTCGAGTCGCCGGAAGTTTCGGGCAATCGTTGCGCTGAGCGCTCACCTCAGGGCGCTACTGGCAACGTATTGCAGTTCATTCGTTTATGATCTGTTGCGGATTCAATAACCCGCTCCTGATGGCATGCGGGCAAAAACAAGTGCGGTGGTGATGAAGACACGAATACTCGGCAAGAGCGGCATGCAAGTGTCCGAGATTGGCCTCGGCTGCTGGCAGCTGGGCGGCGATTTCGGGCCGGTGCCCGACGCGCGCGCACAGCAGATTCTGCACGCCGCGCACGAGTCCGGGATCAATTTCTGGGACACGGCCGATTTGTATGGCGGTGGATCGAGCGAAGAACGCATCGCGCAGTATGTAAACGCCAACGCGCCGGGCGCGATCGTCGCGACCAAGGTCGGGCGCGACAGCGCGTTGTATCCGGACGGCTACACGAAAGAGAAGGTGCGGGCGAACATCGAGGGTTCGGCGCGCCGGCTCGGCGTCGAATCACTCGACCTCGTGCAGCTGCATTGCGTGCCGCCGGAGGTGTTGCGGGCGGGCGATCTCCTCGGCTGGATGGAGGACTTCCAGGCGCAGGGGCTTATCAGGGCATTCGGCGCCAGCGTCGAGACGCTCGATGAGGCGGTGTTCGCGGCCGGGCATCCGCAACTGACCTCGTTACAGATCATCTTCAACATCTTTCGGCAAAACGCGATCGAAGCATTGTTCCCCGTTGCGGCGGCAAACGACGTCGGCATCATCGTCAGGTTGCCACTCGCCAGCGGCGTGCTGAGCGGAAAGATGATCCGCGATCAAACCTTCGCCGAGTCCGATCATCGCAACTACAACCGCAACGGCGAAGCCTTCAGCCAGGGAGAGACCTTTTCGGGTGTCCCGTTCGAAACCGCCGTCGGTTTCGTCGACCAACTGAAGGGCCTCGTTCCGGACGGGATGAGCATGGCGCAGATGGCGATGCGCTGGATTCTCGATCAACCCGCCGTCACCACCGTGATTGCCGGCGCGAGCCGGCCGGCGCAGGTGCTGGAGAACGCGAGCTGCAGCGAGCTGCCGCCGCTGTCCGCCGAACTCCACGGCGACTTGTGCGACTTCTACCGGCGCAACGTCGAGCCGCGAATCTGCGTGCCTCTATGAGTTTGTGGTCCGGATCAGACTCCGGGTTTCCGTTGGGTAGCGCTGGCGATTGACAGGATGGTCAGGTACTTATTTTTTTCCCTGGTCGGGACGGGCTACCGGGTACTTCGCGAACAATTCGCTGACCAGCTCCGGCACGACGTACTGAAGATTCTCACGAGTCTCTTCCTTCACGCGCCCGGTCGCCGCGGCCTCCCAGACGAGTTGCCTGCGGTTGCGGTCGATCACGTCGATCGCCACCGTACCTTCCGTCGTCTGCGTCACTCTGGTCGTCGATACGGCCATGCTGTATCCGCCCCAGGTACCGTAGCCGCCGCGCCCGCCATGCATCCCCACGCTGGCCGTCGGTTGACTGCTCGCCTGGACTTTCTGTTGCGCCGACGCGATGAAATCGATGAGCAGGTCCGGGTCTTCCGCCCGGCGCATGCCGCGAGCATTGAGTTCATCCTGCGTCGCTCTGATCAGAAACCCGCTGAGCATCGCCTGGAAGCCATCGCGATCTGTCGAGAGAGGGCTGACGAAATCGTAGGTTTTATAGGCCGAGAAATCGGCGCCGGGATCCTGGTTGGCGACGATCGTCGGGCCGCTGGCGCAGCCGGACAGCAACAACGTCAGTGAAAGCAAGCGGGTGGCAAGAGCGGCTCGATGGTGCATAAAGGTTCCTTGAGTACAGGCCATTGGGGTCAGACCCGCAACGCTAGTCGCCCGCTAAGCGCAGCCAGAGGTTGCGGCGCGCTTGCCGTGGCTCGGCGCTTCGATCGTCAAGACGCGTTAGAAAGCCGGGATCTGACCCGCATAATATAGGGAATTCGGAGTCTGACCTAGCTGCGATGCTTATTGCACGGCCGCTGACTCTGCATTGGACTGCATGTCAGTGATGATCTCACCGGCGATCCTGGCGGCATCGCTTTCGGGAGAAGACCAGGCCAGGACTGAACGCGCTGCGGCCAGCGCCTCTTCTCGGCGATCGAGCCCGGCATAAGCCTGCGCGAGCCATAGGCGCACGGATAAATTCGATCGCAGCAGGTACTCCGCCTCTTCGAGCATCTCGACCGCCTTGTCGAGCCGCTGCCCTTCCTCGAGCAGCGTCAGGCCATACATCGCATAAGGTTCCGGCTTCTGATCGTCGAGTTTCCAGGCCGCCACATAGTAATCCCGCGCGCGCTGATAGAAATCGCCACGTTTATCCGGCGATTCCGTGGCGCGCGCCAGATCGTGCC
>JBLYYV010000137.1:0-5746 GCA_048550095.1 Gammaproteobacteria bacterium | reverse complement strand
GGTGCTCAGATGGAGGCAGGAATTTGCGGACGTCTTCCATGGCCTTGCCGCCGTTTTGCTCGAGTACCCGTCGCCAGTTCTTCCACAGGTTGTCGTGCACGCAGGTCAGGCTCTCGGCGAACGCCTGCCATTGCGGCGACAGGTTGTCGTAAGCGGCGCATTGGTCGGCCCATGTCGTGTCGCCGCCACTGACGGGGACATCCAGCGCATACAGAAGCGACCCGCGTGTCGGCACGGCGCGAAACGAACTGTCGGCATGCCAGTTGATGTCGGCGACGACGCCCTTGTAGAGATCGGGGTACTCCTGGACCCAGACGCCTTCGTGTCCCTCCAGGCTCGGTGCGTAACCCTGCACCTGGATCTCGCCGAAGCGTTTGCCGATCGCCAGGTGTTGATCCGGTGTCAGTTCCTGCTCGCGGAAGAACAACACCTGGTACTTCAGCCACGCCTGGTGCAGCGCTGCGAACAGCTTGTCGTCGTCGATCGCGTCGGCGATCTGCACGCCGCTGATCGTCGCCGCGAACGTGCCGGTCACCGGGTGGGCGACGAAGTCACCGAAGTCCTCGGTGTCGAGGGTCGGCAGGTGTTTCAGGTCGAGTTCCATATCGGGTCAGGTCTCCGAAAACGTCCGGACCCACGCGACGAGGTCCTTGATCTCCTGGTCCGTGAGCACGTCGCCCCAGCCGGGCATGACGATCGAGCGACCGACCGCGTCGCCGCCGCTGCAGATCGCGAGGTACAGGAACGCGTCGCTCAGCGACGCCATGTACTCGGCGTCGGTCTGGTCGCGCGGCGGTTCGTCCATGTGCATGACGATGACCTCGGCCTTGCCGTCGTAACCGTGGCATTCGGCGCAGTTCTCGAGGTGCAGGTCCTGGCCGGCCTGCGCGTCGCCGCGCAGTTCGCCGGTTGGGGTGCAGTTGTTTGCTTCGAGCGCTGGGGCCGCTAGTGCGGCTGACGCAAAGAGACACGCAAATCCGACCACGATCGACCGCGGCCAGATGTCCCCGAAGTCGCTCCCCCCTCGGTGATCACGTGGACGCTTTGTTCGGGGACATCTGCCCACGCCCGATCTTTGTGCATGTATTTTGGGAACGGGGATTGCGGTGGGAGTCGACGTTCGGGCACGCATGACGCTCGAGAACGCTCGTGGGCGGAATGCCGCAAACAAAGCGTGTATCGGGGAGCGACTTTGCGGCATTCCGGCCGCGGGCGTTAGGACGGGAGCCATCACGCGAGCACCCATCCGTAAGCAGTATTGCTGGGCTCCGGTCCTTCCTCACGATACGCCGCCTTCATCGCCGTCAGCTTGTCACCGGGCACGGCGTTGCGTACCGCTTCGACGTCGATGCCGTACAGGTCGGCCGCATTCAGGCCGAAGATGATGTCCTTGTCGCGCGCGGTGATCTCCTTGTACCCGAACTGGTCGCGCAGGTTCTCGGGGATCTGGAAGCGGCGATAGGCCTCGATCAGCCACTGCGGCGAGCCCCACCAGATGCAATCGGTGCCCCACAGGATGCGTTCCGATCCGAAGCCGTCGTGCAGCTGGCCGAGCAGGTGACCGGCGATCTCGGGGTGCGTCACGACCGAGAACGCGAACACGGTGCCGAGCTCCGCGTAGACGTTGGTCAGCGATGGGTCTTCCTTGATCGACTTGACGAGGTCGGTCGTCCACGCGATGTAGCCGTCGTCGCCGATGCCGCTCTTGCCCGGCGGCAGCGTTGCCACCATGTGCTCCATGGCCGAGTGGTAGATGATGAAGTTCAGGTCCGGGAACGCCTTCGCCGCGGTGGGGATGTCGTCCGGCATCCAGTAGTAACCCTTCGGCTTGCCTTCCGGCACCTTGCCCGGCAGCGGCAGACCCTTGTGGAAGCTCAGGTTCTTCATGCCGAGTTGCTGGCATTTCTCGAAATACGGGTACGCGATTTCCTCGTCGTCGAGACGCCATGGCCCGGTCGGGTTGCCAGGGTAGAACTTGACCGCGTCGATGCCGAGTTCCTTGACCTGGTACTCGAGATCGTCGAGCGCGTCATCGAGCGTCGGGTCGCCGAGCCCGTGGCTGAGCATGCGCTGCGATCCGGCCGCCTCATTCATCAGGTCGCGCGTCTTGACCATCTCGTCCGCCGGCAGCGCGTGATGCTCCTTGTGGCCGATGACCGCGCCGGTGATCATCGCCATGACCGTGTCGCTGTCGAAGAAGATCTCTTTGTAATAGTTCGCGCGATGTAGCGAGTCGTCGCTCGGATTGGCGCCGGCCAGTTCCGGATTCATGCCGAGCTTGCCCGTCATCTTGCGGAACATCGCCGGGCCCTTGATGCTGTCTTTGACGTGATGCGTCTGCACGTCGAAGATGAACTGGTCCTTCGGCCATTTCTCGGCAAACGCCGCCGCCTCGGTAATTTCCGCTTCTGCCACCTCGAACGCCTGCCCGTGAACCTTGTTCATCGCGAGGAAGGCTGCGGCCATGCCTCCGGTCGACGCCAGGAACTGGCGGCGCGACATGCCGAGTTTGCGCCCGTACTCGTCCGCCATGGACAGGATCAATGCCTCGACGGCCTGTTGATCGATCGTCTGCGGCATCGGGTAGAACTCTTCGTTGGACACGACCTGTGTCGGCAGCGGCAGGTTCGTCCCGGTGAGTTGGTCTTTACGACTCTTTCTGATCCACATCTATTTTGCTCCTGACTTCCGGCGGCTCGGGTCAACTAATCTGGACTCGCCGGTCTGGTTTTGTCAATTTTAGTGTTCTTTATATTTCGTTTAGTAAAACTAATCATGCTGTCGACAGGATCTGCGTCACCACGCGCTCTGCCGATGCCATGGCCGCTTCCATACCCATCTCCCGTCGCCGGGTGTGTTCGCCGGCAAAGTGGATGCGGCCTTCCGGCTCGGCCAGGGCCCCCGCGAACCGCCCGATCTGCCCGGCCGAGTAGGTGTGGCCGCAGCCGCCGATGAAGTTCGTCCGGCCCCATGAATGGTAATGCATGACTTCCAGCTGGCCTTTCGATGCCGGGCGGATGCGTGCCAGCGTGTCGAGCACGATGCGGCTGGCCGTTTCACGATCGTACTGGTCGATGCTGCGGCTGCCCTGTCCCGCGATCCAGACGAGCAGCGAATGTACCTCGTCGTTCGCGTCGGTGCCGGCGAATACTCGCCCGATCGGCCCGTCGGTCCACATGCTGGCGCCGTAACCGTCCGCCTCCCAAAACTTCGTTTTCGGGCGCAGATAAAATTTCGTGGCCGAGTAATAGCGCATCCCGCCGATCGCCGAAGCTTTCGCGGGTGTCAGTGCCGGCGTCATCGCAACATTGCGCAACGACGTGAATGGAAGCGCGGTGATCAGGAAATCGCCGCGATATCGCGACCCATCGGTGCAGGCGACCTCGACGCCCGTCGCGTCCTGCGCGATCGTCGCAGCGGCCTGGCCGAACCGAATCTCCGTCTTCAGATTGGCGGCCATCGCATCGGGCAGGCGCTGGTTGCCGCCGGCTACCTGGCTCAGCGGTGCAACGTCCTGGCCCGCCGCCTTGAGTTTCATGAACGCGTTGATACCGAAACCGGTGCGCGTCGTGTCGCGAAACAACTGCAGCGCTGACGTTCGGCCGATGCCGGTGCCGTTGTAGTTCAGACCGAAGAGCCGGATCGCCTCTGCCGACACGCCCTGCTGTTCGAGGTAGGTCGCGATCGGAATGTCGAGACTGCGGTTTTCCGGCGCCAGCCATGCATCCAGTTCGGTCAGCGGGTTGTAGGTTTTGAGCAGTTGTGAATGTATACGCGTCGGCGCGATGCTGCGCTCGTCGCCGACCGTCAGGTTCGCATCCGAAGACTCCCATTCGTCGTCGCGCAAGAGTTCGCCGCGCACGTGATAGCTGAACGGCTTGATGCGGAGGGAACTCGGCACGCGCTCGAGCTCGAGGCGCCGCATCATGTCCAGGACACGCGCGTACATGACGCCGATATCGCTCGCGCCGAGTTCGTGTCGGGTGCCGCCGATATCGCGCGTCTGCACGCGCCCGCCGACGTGATCCGACGCCTCCAGCAGCGTCACGCGGAATCCCTGTTCCTCGAGAAGCATCGCGGAATACAGCCCGGAAAGGCCGGCGCCGAGCACGATGACGTCGGACGACTCGGCGGCTCTAAGGTAACGCGGGCCGCCGAGCGCGACGGCACCGGCGCCGAGCAGGTCGCAGAACCTGCGACGCGTCATGTGGGTCGACCTTTTCATTATTGTTCTCCCCGTTGCCCGCCGCGGCGGACCATGCGACTGTCTGATGATCGTCGTCATTGTGTGGCGTGCGCCCGCGGGCGGCAACCCGTCTAGAATAGGCGTCCGCGTTGCAGAACCCGACGAGCGACAAAGCCGGGTGACACGAATCAAGGGGAGAACGACGATGAGAACGCTGGCGATTGGGACGATCTGGCTACTGGTGATTTTCCCGGCCGCGACACCGGTCGCCGCCGCGGGTCTGGATGCGGACCAGCCGACTGTGCTGATCACCGGTTCCAATCGCGGCATCGGGCTCGGCTTCGTCAGGCACTACGCGGCCGAGGGCTGGAACGTCATCGCGACCTGCCGCAAGCCGGGGCAGGCCGACGACCTGAAGACGCTGCAGAAGGAATTTCCGAACATCGTCATCGAGCCGCTCGACGTGACCGACCATGCCCGGATCGACGAGCTCGCCAACGAGTATCGGGATCAGCCGATCGACCTGCTCGTCAACAACGCGGCCATCCTCGGTCCGTTGCCGGAGCAGAAAATCGGCGGGCTGGATTACGAGTTATTCGAACAGGTGATGGCCGTCAATCTCTACGCGCCGATGAAGATGTCGGAAGCATTCGCCGATCATGTCGCGGCGAGCGACCAGAAGAAGATCATCGCGCTGACGAGTGGGCTGAGTTCGATCAAGATGACGGCCAAGATGCCCGGTTTCTATTACTACCGCAGCAGCAAGGCGGCACTGAACATGGTCATGCGTGGCATGCGCACCGACCTGCGCGACCGCGGCATCATCGTCGCGCTCGTCGCGCCGGGCATGGTCGGCACGCAGTTGCTCTATGATTCGGGCTGGCGCGGGAAGTCGTTGACGCCCGAGCAAAGCGTTGCCGGGATGAGCGCGCATATTGCGCAATTGACGCTCGAGGATCCCGGCGAAATCGTCAACACCGACGGCAAGATCATCCCGTGGTGATGATCCCGGAGTATCAATAGTTTGTCCGACCAGCAGCAACCCGCGCGAAAACTGACGCGCCGCCGTTTACTGATCGGCACGGCCATCGTTGCGGGCGGCGGGCTGGCGCTCGCATGGCTGGGTGGCGGCCGGCGCGGTCCTCGCCTGTCTGGCGACGCGTCGACGCTGGAACCGAACGCGTATCTGCAGGTTCGCCCCGACGGCGACATTGTCCTGCAGCTCGACAAGCTCGAGATGGGGCAGGGCGTCATGACCGGGTTCGTCACCCTGGTGGCCGAAGAGCTCGGCGTGCCGCCCGCGGCGATCACGATTCAGGACGCCCCGGTACTCGGGTTTTTCCAGGATCCCTCGCAGACCACGGCAGAAAGCCAGTCGATGCGCACGCGCTGGAACAAGTTGCGCGAGGTCGGCGCCATGGCCCGCGAGATGCTAGCGCGCGCCGCCGCCGATCGCTGGAGCATCGCGCCCGCAGATGTCGATATCCCCGGCGACGGCACGCTCGTGAATCCGGCGAACGGCGACGTGCTGAGTTATGCCGACGTCACCGAAGCGGCCGC
>JBLYYV010000136.1:0-4473 GCA_048550095.1 Gammaproteobacteria bacterium | reverse complement strand
GCGGCAATTCATCCGCGATCATCAAAGCGACCGCCGTCGACGCCACTCGAGTCGAAATCAACCGCCACCTCCGCTACGGGGCGGAAAGACCCAGCCACAAAAAACCCGCCAGATGGCGGGTTCTTCGAATCGGTGAGCTGAAGATCGAGTTACTTGATCTTCGCTTCCTTGTACATGACGTGCTTCCGCACCACCGGGTCGAACTTGCGGATTTCGACCTTCTCGGGATGCAGGCGTTTGTTCTTCGTAGTGGTGTAGTAGTGGCCGGTACCCGCCGAAGAAACCAGTTTGATCTTGTCGCGCATAACCTGACTCCTTCCGGTTAGATCTTCTCGCCGCGGGCCCGCAGGTCGGCGACGACTTTCTCGATACCGAGCTTATCGATGATCCGCAGGCCCTTGGTGGAGACCTTCAGCTTCACATAACGCTGCTCGCTTTCGACCCAGAAACGGTGCGGATGCACGTTCGGCAGGAAGCGACGCCGGGTCTTGTTGTGAGCGTGAGACACGTTGTTACCCGACATCGGGCGTTTTCCGGTGACCTGACAGACGCGAGCCATGATAAACCTCTGAATTTATTTGTTTCTTTACGCTGCCCCGCAGGGTTGCGTAAACACTGCGCCACCCGTGTGGCGAAAGGCGCGTTGTTATACCAGTCTGGCGTTCTCGACACAAGTTTCCACGCGGGTTTGCGGCCGTCAGACCATGCCACGCGCCGCCAGGGATACGCAGACGCCGTCGCCGACGACGAAGTGGTCGAGCAGGCGGATATCGACGAGTTCCAGCGCATCGCGGATGCGCCGCGTGATCAGCTGGTCGGCCTCGCTGGGCTCGGCGACGCCGGACGGGTGATTGTGGGCCAGGATGACCGCGGCGGCGTTGCGATGCAGCGCCTGTTTGACGACCTCGCGCGGATAGACGGTGGTGTTGTCGATCGTCCCGCGAAACAACTCGTCGAACGCCAGCACCCGGTGACGGTTGTCCAGGAACAGGCAGCAGAAGACCTCGTGGGGCCGGTCCCGCAGGCGCGCCAGCAAGAAATGCGTGCTGTCTCCCGGTGAAGCGATCTGCTTTCCGGGCGTCAGCCTGTGCGCCATGTAGCGGGAGCAGCACTCGCGGGCCGCCAGCAGCGCTGCGGCTTTGCCGGGGCCGATGCCATGGATTTCCTGCAGCGAGCCCTGGGACGCGCTCAATACGCCTCGAACACTGCCGAACCGCGAGAGCAGGGCGCGGGCGAGATCGACCGCTGTGTGACCCGAGGTGCCGCGGCCCAGCAGGATCGCGATCAATTCCGCATCCCCCAGGCAACCCGCGCCGCCGCGCAAGAGGCGTTCGCGCGGTCGCTCTCCGACCGGCCAGTCCTTGATTCCGATGGCCTGCATGACGACCATTGTGGCGATTGCCGCCGGCCCGGCAACTCGCATATCCGCGCCACTCGTCGACAAAACGGCGCGGGGACCACAGCCTCGGAATGCGCTCAATTGCCCGTTTTTCTGGCCGCTTTGCGGTAATCTATTCCACCAGAACCATGAGCGATCCACACTTTTCCAGAATCATCCTCGGCATCACCGGGGGTATCGCGGCTTATAAGAGCCCCGATCTCGTGCGCCGCTTGCGTGAGCGCGGCGCCGAGGTGCAGGTGGTCATGACCGAGAGTGGCGCGCGGATGGTGTCGCCCACCGTTTTTCAGGCCGTATCCGGCAGGGCCGTGCGCAGCGACCTTTGGGATGAGCAGGCGGAAGACGCGATGGGGCACATTGAGCTCGCTCGATGGGCGGACCTGATACTGGTCGCCCCGGCGACGGCGAACATCATGTCGCAACTTGCGACCGGCACGGCGACGGGCCTGCTGACGACTCTGTGTCTCGCGAGCGAGGCGCCGCTGGCGCTGGCGCCGGCAATGAACCAGGCGATGTGGAAGAACGCCGCGACCCAGGACAATTTGCGGACGCTGCAGGACAGGGGCGTGCGTTTCATCGGTCCGGAGACCGGCTCGCAGGCCTGCGGAGATGTCGGGCCCGGCCGCATGACCGAACCCGACGATATCGTCGCAGCACTCTGGAACGCTGCGCCCGCCAAGGGCAGCGGCCGCTTGAAGGGTCTGAACGTGCTCGTGTCGGCGGGGCCGACGCGCGAGCCGATCGACCCGGTTCGCTACGTCAGCAATCGCAGCTCGGGGAAAATGGGTTTCGCCGTGGCGCAGGCGGCGGCGCGGGCGGGCGCGGAGGTGACGCTCGTCGCGGGGCCGGTCAGTCTCGATACCCCGAGCGGCGTTCAACGCATCGACGTCGAAACGGCCGCGCAGATGCGCGAGGCGGTCGTCGGGCGGGCGGCGAGCTGCGACATCTATATCAGCGCGGCGGCCATTTCCGACTATCGCCCCGCGGCGGTGGAGGAACAGAAGATCAAGAAGAAGGCGGACACGATGCAAATTGCCATGGTCAAGTCCAGCGACGTGCTCGCCGAAGTCGCCGCGCTCAAGCGCGGTCCGTTCACGGTTGGCTTCGCGGCGGAAACCGAGAAGCTGGAAGAACACGCGCGTGCGAAACTGACCGGCAAGAAACTCGACATGATCGTCGGCAACCTCGTCGGCGCCGGGCTGTGTTTCGATCGCGACGACAATAGCGTGCTGATCCTGTGGTCCGACGGCAGCGAGGCCATCGACCGCATGCCGAAAATGCAGCTGGCGGATCGGATCATCGATACGGTCGCCGACCGGTATCGGAGCACGGCCAACGCGCCGACCCCGATTCGCCAACCATCCGCTTCATAAGGCCCCATCAATGTCACGACCGACGATTCAGTTGAAGATTCTCGACGCGCGCCTGAACAACGAGTTCGCGCTGCCCGATTACGCCACGGCCGGCTCCGCCGGCATCGACCTGCGCGCGTGCGTCGACGAGCCGCTGACGATCGAACCCGGCGAGACGGTGCTCGTACCCAGCGGCATCGCGGTGTACATCGAGGATCCTTCGTTGGCCGCGGTGATCCTGCCGCGCTCGGGGCTCGGCCACAAACACGGGATCGTGCTGGGCAATCTCGTCGGCCTGATCGATTCCGACTACCAGGGGCAGGTATTTGTGTCGACCTGGAATCGCGGCGACGCAGCCTTCGTCATCGAACCGGGCGCGCGCCTCGCGCAGATGGTCTTCGTACCTGTTGTCCAGGCCGACTTTGAGGTCGTGGAAGAGTTCGAGCAGAGCCGGCGCGGTGCGGGCGGCTTTGGCCACACGGGCCACGGCTGAGGGCAGCGTGACTAGTTAAGACCCTTCAGGTACTTGAAGCGGTCGATATCCTTTTCGAATTTCGCGACGATTTCGGTCTGCTGCACGCGGGTGTCGTCGAGCGTCTTCTCGTAGACGAGAATCGAGTTCAGCGTGTTCGACAGCTCCTTGGCGAGCCAGTCGTGAATCGGCGGGGCGTTCGGGTCGGAGTTGTAGGGCTGGAAACGCGATGCGTCGGTCTGCAATTTCTGCAGCTTCTGGCGCAGGTTCGACAGGTAGACTTCCGTCACGCGAATCTGGCCGTCCAGCAACTCTTTCCGGCGATTGCGCAGTGACGTGATCTCGTCCACCGTCAGGTACGTGCTGAGCAAGATATTGTCGCGCTGCTCGAGTTCTTCGGCACGCCGTTGTTCTGCTGCCGCCAGTGCTTCGAGGCGTTGCTGTTCTTCGAGCTCTTCTTCCGTCTTTTCCGCCGGCAGGACGTCGACGGAAATACCGTGTTCGTTGACGATATGGCGTTCGGTCTTGGCATATTCGGGCGGGACGCTGTCGCCGAAATGAACCGTACCGTTCTCGTCGACCCATCGGTATAGCTGGCCGTCACCGGCGACCGCCGGCCCCGCGCTGCCAAGCAGCACGCAGACGACCGCAAATGAACAAAGTGATTTGCTCATATTCAATCCAACACACACCCGTCTTAAACCCTAAGGGATTATGACGTTATTGGCGCCGCGAGAACAGTGACGTAATTCAGGTTTCAAGTCGGTCACGCGTGACCGGTCGGGCCAGGCCCCCAGCCCGCTCGATCCCGCCGCCGCTCGATATGTGACATAACGCCGAACGCTTAATCTGCCGCGCCATACTGCTGGCGGTAGGCCTGCACGCTCGGCAGGTAGGTCCCGAACTCCTCGCTGGTCTCGAGATGTTCGACGAGGTCCTCGAGCTTGATGATGCTCGACACCGGCAGCCCGAGTTGCTGCTGGACCTCCTGCACGGCGGATTGCTCGCGCTCCCCGCGTTCCTGCCGGTCCAGGGCGATGACGATACCGGCCGGTTCGCCGCCGGCGGCGCGAATGATTTCGATCGCTTCGCGGATCGCGGTGCCGGCCGTGATGACGTCGTCCAGAATCAGCACCCGTCCCTCGATCGGCGCGCCGACGATGCTGCCGCCCTCGCCATGCTCTTTCGCTTCCTTGCGATTGAATGCATAGGGCACATCGATGTCCTGGTGCTCGGCCAGCGCGGCGGCT
>JBLYYV010000135.1:0-9576 GCA_048550095.1 Gammaproteobacteria bacterium | reverse complement strand
GATCGGGTGATCCTGAATCGCGGCGGGGTGCTTGAAACCCTGCGCCTGCCCCGAGATTTCGAGGGCAGCGCGGTGACCGCCTCCACGCGCCGCACGCCGCGCGCCAGTTCGAGCCAGACCTCCAACGTACAGCAACTTCTGACGGACAATGCAGCCAGCCTGACCGAGATCATTCGGCCGCAACCATTCATGCCGAATGGGCAGCTGAAGGGCTACCGAGTGTTTCCGGGCCGCAACCGGCAGCAATTTATCGCATTGGGTCTCCGACCCGGGGACCTCGTCACGGCAGTGAATGGCGTCGCACTGAATAATCCCGCACAGGGCATGGAAATCTTCCGCAGCCTGGGCGATTCGAGCCAGGTAAGCGTGACGGTCGAACGGGCCGGCAAAGAGCAGGAACTGACGCTCGATGTCGGACAACTGGCCGCCGCGAGCGGAACTACTCGCTGATGAATTTGGTAGTGAACAAAACGACATACAGACTCCTGACGGCGATGACGGTAATCGCACTATTGCTGACGCAGGCCCCGGGCCACGCGCAGGACGCCACGATCACGCCGAACTACAAGGATGCGGATATCCGACAGGTCATCGAGGCCGTCGGCGAGATTACCGGACGCAATTTCGTGCTGGACCCCCGGGTCAAGGCGCAAGTCACCATGCTGTCGTCGACGCCAATGACGCCCGACGCCTTCTACGAGGCCTTCCTGTCTATCCTCCAGGTATACGGGTTCGTCGCGGTTCCGTCCGGAAACCTGACCAAGATCCTCCCGGACGCCAATGCGCGGCAGGTTCCGGGAGCCGAGGGCAGCGGCGCCGGAAACCAGGCCGCAGACGACATCGTCACGCAGGTCATCGGCATCAACAACGTGGCCGCCGCGCAGCTCGTGCCGATACTGCGTCCGCTGATACCCCAGTACGGACACCTGGCCGCCCATCCGGCCTCGAACATGCTGATCATTTCGGATCGCTCCGCGAACGTAGCGCGCATGATGCGCATCATCCGTCGCATCGATCAGGCGACCGACGACGACTTCGACGTAATCCGCCTCCAGCACGCCTCGGCATCGGAAATCGTGCGGGTCGTGAATTCGCTGAATCAGGGTGCGCGCGCTGACGGCGGCGCAGCGGCGGCGACGACCGTCGTGGCCGACGATCGCACGAACAGCGTCCTGATCGGCGGCGACAAGAGCAAGCGCCTGCGCATTCGCACGCTGATCACGCATCTCGACACCCCCTTGGAACAAGGCGGCGATACCCAGGTCCGCTATCTCAGGTATGCCGATTCCGAGGAACTCGCAACAAAACTGCAGACACAGTACCAGCAGTCAGCAACCGAACCCGGCGGGCCGGCGGAGTCCGGCGACATTACCATCTGGGCCGACGCGCCGACGAATGCTTTGGTCATCACCGCTCCGCCGAAAGTCATGCGCTCGCTCATGAGCGTGGTCGACAAACTCGACATTCGACGGCTGCAGGTTTTGCTCGAAACGATCATCGTTGAAGTGTCGGCCGAGAAAGCGGCCGATCTCGGCGTTACCTGGGCAATCGGCGATGCGGACCTTGAGAATGCCGTCGGCGCCACGCAGTTCGATGGCCTGACCGGCGTTACCGGCCTCGCCCGCGCGGTGATCGGGGGCGGCGATGGGGTACCGAGCGATGCATCGCTGAACAACGGCATCACGGTCGGTCTCGGTCGCCTGTCGGATTCCGGATTGAGTTTCGTCGCATTGATCGAAGCGCTCGAGGCCGATACCAACACCAACATCATGGGTACGCCGATCCTGACGACCCTCGATAACGAGGAAGCGGAGATCCGGGTCGGTCAGGAAGTCCCATTCGTCACCGGCAGTTTCACGAGCACTGGCGCCGCCGCCGGCTCGGTCAACCCGTTCCAGACCGTCGAACGCGAGCAGGTCGGCCTGACGCTGAAGCTCACGCCGCAAATCAACGAAGGCAGTGCGGTGCGCCTCAAGATCGAACAGGAAGTGTCATCGGTCTCCGAGAGTACCCAAGCCGTCGATCTGATCACGAACAACCGCAACATCAATACCGCGGTAATCGTCGAGGATCGCGGTATTCTCGTTCTCGGCGGATTGATCCGCGAAGACACCAACGAGAAGGAACAGCGCGTCCCCCTCCTCGGCAGCATCCCCCTGCTCGGCGCATTGTTCAGGTCGACGAGCACGCAGACGGTCAAGACGAATTTGATGTTCTTCATCAAACCGACGATCCTGCGCGACGATCGGCAGATCGCGCTCGAAACCGGCGCGAAATACAACCTGATCCGCGATCTCCAGATGGAGCAGACCAGCTCGATGAAGGTCCTCCCGCAACTCCAGTACAACCCACCGGGGGTCCCCGGCGACGTCACCGACAACGTATCCGAAAACGTCGAAGAAGCCGCGCGCGAACTGGAGCTGCGACGCGAGCAGCAAAGCGAGGACGGCACGCCGACGATCGACCTGCGCCAACTCGAGCCGGCTGAGCCCACCGAACCGTCGGGAGAGTAATCGATGGCGAGCTCGCTGCCTCCGGATCAATTTACCGATGATGTCGTTGCGACCGGCATCGTCGATGTGGCGATAGCAGACCCGCGGACGGAACCCACGATCAGTGATGCACCGGCCGACAGCCCCGCAGAAGCCGAAAACCAGGACGACGAGAGAATGTTGCCGTTCTCGTTCGCCAAGCGCCACGGCGTTCTGGTGAAGGGATTCGAAGACGGCAAGGCAGTGACGCTGGTGCGCGACGACGCGACGCCCGTTGGCCTCGCCGAGGTGCGACGGTTTACCAGCCGGCCCCTGCAGACGCAGGTCGTGCCGACTGAAGAGTTCGACAACCAGCTGCAACAGATCTATGAACGCGAATCGAATTCGACGATGCAGATGGTCGATGGCCTCGGTGACGACAACGACCTTCTGCGCGCCGCGCAGGACCTGCCCGAACCCTCTGACCTCCTCGAGAGCGACGACGATGCGCCGATCATTCGTCTGATCAATGCGGTTCTGACGTCAGCGGTCAAGGAGAACGCATCGGACATCCACGTGGAACCCTTCGAGAACCGGCTAGTGGTTCGCTTCCGCGTCGACGGCGTATTACGCGAAGTCCTGCAGTCGCGACGCGCGGTCGCTCCGCTCGTCGTATCGCGTATCAAGGTCATGTCGAAACTCGACATCGCAGAGAAACGCTTGCCGCAGGATGGCCGTATCTCGCTGCGCATCGCGGGCCGCGCAGTCGACGTGCGCGTATCCACGATGCCGTCCGGTCACGGCGAGCGCGTCGTGCTGCGGCTGCTCGACAAGCATGCCGGTCGGCTGGACCTGACACAGCTCGGCATGGAGCCCGAAGCGCGTAAGACGATCGATGATCTGATCCACCGGCCGCACGGGATCATCCTGGTGACGGGCCCGACAGGCTCGGGCAAGACGACGACGCTGTACGCGGCGCTCGAGCGCATCAACGACAACACGCGCAATATCATGACCGTCGAGGATCCGATCGAGTACTACATCGACGGAATCGGACAATCGCAGGTCAACACCAAGGTCGACATGACCTTTGCACGCGGGCTTCGCGCAATCCTGCGACAGGATCCCGACGTGGTCATGGTCGGCGAGATTCGCGACCTGGAGACGGCCGAGATCGCCGTGCAGGCAAGTCTGACGGGACACCTCGTGCTGTCCACGTTGCATACGAATACGGCCGTCGGCGCCGTCACCCGCCTGCGCGACATGGGCGTCGAACCGTTCCTGCTGTCGTCGAGCCTGATCGGCGTCGTCGCGCAGCGCCTCGTGCGCGTGCTCGACTCCGATACCAAGATTCCGCATCCGGCGAACGAGTACGAGTGCCGCATGCTCGGCGCCGATCCGGCCAACCCGCCGCCCCTTTACAGTCCTCCGGACGGGACTCCACTGGGCGAGGGATTCCGTGGCCGCAGCGGCATCTATGAAGTGGTCGCGATCGACGACGACATCCGCACGATGATTCACGATGGCGCAGGCGAGCACGAGCTCGAGCAACATGCGCGTACGAGGAGCCCGGGAATCCGTGAGGATGGGCTCAGACGCGTGCTTGAAGGCACGACGACACTCGAAGAAGTGCTGCGCGTTACGCGCGCGGACTGACGAACCCGGCTAGATGGGGGCTTTTGAATACACGGCCGTCGACTCCAGAGGCAAGGAAAAGAAAGGGGTCATCGAAGGCGACACCGCGAAGCGGGTACGCCAGCAGCTGCGCGAACGCGACCTGCTCCCGCTGGCCGTCACCGAAATCGCCGAGAAGGAAGCCACCCGCCAGCAATCGTTCACGATTCGCCGCACGCTCGGTGCCGCCGACCTGGCGCTGATTACGCGACAGATAGCGACGCTCGTTCACTCCTCCATGCCGATCGAGGAAGCACTGACGGCAGTCGGCGAACAGACGGATAACCCGCGCATCAAGAGCATCATCATGGGCGTGCGCGCCAAAGTCATGGAGGGCCATACGCTCGCCGACGGCCTGGGCGACTTTCCGAAAGCGTTTCCGACGCTGTACCGGGCGACGGTCGCGGCCGGCGAGCAATCTGGTCATCTCGACGCTGTCTTGGAGCGCCTCGCCGACTACACGGAGAGCCGGCAGGAACTGCGTCAGAAAGTCATGAACGCGATGATCTACCCGATCGTCCTGACGGTACTGGCGCTTGGCATCGTATCGCTGATGTTGGTCTACGTGGTTCCCAAGGTCGTGGGCGTCTTCGCCAACACTGGCCAGGAATTGCCGACCCTGACGACTGCGCTGATCTTCCTCAGTGATTTCCTGCGTGACTATGGCCTGCTGCTCGCCGCCGGGCTGGGTATTCTTGCGTGGATCATTAATCGCCTGTTGAAGAATCCGGGTCCGCGCAGGAAACGGGATCTGATGCTGCTGAGCTTGCCCGTGATCGGCAGGATCGTCCGTGGTTTCAATACCGCACGGTTCACGCGAACACTGAGCATCCTGACCGGCAGCGGCGTCCCCGTCCTGGAGTCGCTCAAGATTTCCAGCGAAGTCATCACCAACCTGCCGATGCACGATGGTGTGCAGGACGCCGCGGAACGTATTCGCGAGGGTGCGCCCATAGGTAAATCGCTCGGCGAAAGCGGTCATTTCCCGCCGCTGGTCATCCACCTGATCTCGAGCGGCGAAGTCAGCGGCGAACTCGACGACATGCTGAGCCGCGCAGCACAGAACCAGGAACGCGAGATCGACGGGCTTATCGCAGCCCTGCTGGGCATCCTGGAGCCCGCGCTGATCGTCGGTATGGGCGTCATCGTGCTGACGATCGTCCTGGCGATTCTACTGCCGATTTTCGAGCTCAATCAGCTGGTCGGCTAGTAATGCCCAAGTCCGCCGAACGGCGGCAATTATGACAAATTGAGGACTGGTTCACGATTTTTCATTGCCGCGATTGCAGGTGCAATGGTTTCGATCTATAAGCTTTTTTGAAGTGCCTGTTTCTACATAAGCGATTGAAATCAGTAAGCAAGGAGTCGCTCGATGATGGGAGACAACAAAGACATCAAGAAAGCGGACGAAGACGACGGACTCGACGAGTTCGGCGGATTCGAGGACACCGTGGAACTCGATGCTAAAAGCAAGACAGCGGACACGAGCAACGTTGGCGATCCATCCGTGGAGCTGAACGTCGACGAGATCGTGGCCGAGTTGGAGGCGGACATGGGTAAACCACCGTCCGACAATCACCAGAACGCCCGAAAGCGGCTCGAAGAGCTACTCGAGGAACGGCGCGCGGCGCGGGAACTCGATGACATCGACGAGCTGGCGCTCGACGACTTCTGATCTACGCTCCGAACCTCTTCTTTGGCGACACCCACATCGTGATCTGCGCGCTGAACACGAGCTGACCCGCCTCGTCCGTGACCGATACGGCGACCGGCAAATCCATTGCCGGTCCGAATTCCGGCATCGGATCAATCACTGCCACGGCCCTGAGGTCAGTCTGCGCCTTCCCGAGATACTCGACGGTCATGCCTTTCGGTATCCAGCGATGGGTGACGGGAATCGTCGCATCCGTCATCGTACCGGCCGCGAGTTCGGCCATGTTGCACATGGCGATCGCATGCACGGTGCCTATGTGATTCAGCACCGACCGTCTTTTTTTGATTTCGACGGCGCCATAGCCGGGAAGCAGTTCGACGATGCGCGGGCGTATGCTGCCGAAATATGGCGCCTTCCAGCAGACGATTCGCGAGAACAGCCACTTGCCGCATGGCCATGCCGACAGTCGTCGCCAGATCTTCAATGTGCTTGCCATTCGTTTTCGACTCTCCGCTTTACGCTTATCCTATCGCATGACCGCGACCGACTTGAATCGGCCGTTTACGGGCGTATATTTGAATCATGACAGACGAAACCAAAAAACCTTCGGACACCCCTCAGGTCGACAAAGAACCGCCTTCACCAGACGACCTGGTGCACATGTATGGTGGATTCCTCTACGTTGCCGTGCCTGTGGCGCTGATCGCGCTGATCGTCTACCTGTTGCTGAAATAAGGGCGGCGATTTCCGTCGAAGTGTCCTCGCGGTATGCCGGCACATCGACCTTCGCATCGCGGCCGACCGTCCGGCCCGCCATTCTGCACAGGCAGATAGATATCGGCAGAAAATCGAGCGATCGAATCGATGGGCCACTCTGGTGAGGCGCTCAATCGAACGCGTTAGCGAAAACTTCGGCTGCTCGCAGTCAGACGCCCCAACAGGTGTGAATGATCATGCAAGCGACGGGCGACAACATGCAATACGTCACCCTCACGCTGGATGCTCCCGTACACGCCCATCAACGTGGAATTCAGCAGCTCGCGCCGCCAGCGCATCGCGACCGACTCCCAGACGACCAGGTTGATGTAACCGGTCTCGTCTTCGAGCGTCACGAAGAATACGCCCTTTGCACTGCCCGGGCGTTGTCGCGTGATCACGATGCCGGCGGTCTCGACCGACACTTCGTTCGGGCAGTCATGCACCTGCTCGGCGCTCAGGATATTACGTGCCACAAAGCGCTGCCTTAGCAACGCGAGCGGGTGGCGGCGCAGCGTCAGGCCCGCGTGGTTGTAATCGGCGGCGATATCCTGCCCTTCGGTCGGCCGCGGGAGCATCGGCATGCCCTCTTCCAATCGTGTTCCGGCGAGCAATGGCAACGGTGGCTCGATACCGGTGATATCCCAGCGAGCGCGATGACGATTGCCGGCCAGCGGCCTTAAGGCATCGGCTGCAGCCAGCGCTTCGCGATCCTTGCGATCGAGTTCCGCGCGCAGGACGAGATCCTGCACGTCGGCGAACGGCTCCGCACACCTGGCTGACAGAAGTCGCTGCGCACCGGCATCGCTCAAGCCACACACCTGGCGCAGACCGAGCCGCACTGCCGCCGCACCATCGGCGCGGCGCTCGAGGGTCGAATCCCAGTCGCTGCAGTTGATATCGATCGGGCGCACCTCGACCCCGTGACGCCGCACCATCTGTACGAGCTGGGCGGGCGCATAGAAACCCATCGGCTGACTGTTCAGCAGCGCGCACGTGAACGCCGCGGGCTCATGGCACTTCAACCATGCGGATACATAGACGAGCAAGGCGAAGCTCGCCGAGTGCGATTCAGGGAAGCCATATTCGCCAAAGCCCTGAATCTGATTGAAGATTTGCTGCGCGAACTCCGTCGAATAACCACGCCGGCGCATGCCGTCGATGAGCTTGTCCTCGAAGGGCCCGATGCCGCCACGGCGTTTCCATGCGGCCATCGCGCGGCGCAACTGGTCCGCCTCGCCCGGCGTGAAGCCGGCGGCCACGACAGCGAGCTGCATGACCTGCTCCTGGAAAATCGGCACCCCGAGCGTTCGCTCGAGCACCTGCCGGACTTCTTCGCTCGGATAGCTGACGGCCTCCTCGCCGTTCCGGCGTCGCAGGTACGGATGCACCATGTCGCCCTGAATCGGACCCGGCCGAATGATCGCGACCTCGATGACGAGGTCGTAATAACAGCGCGGACGCAGGCGTGGCAGCATCGACATCTGCGCACGCGACTCGATCTGGAACACGCCCATCGTATCGGCGGCAGAAATCATGTCGTAGACCGCGGGGTCCTCCGGCGGCAGGTTCGCAATCGTCAAATGCCTGCCGGAGAAAGACTCGATCAGCTCGAAGCTGCGCCGGATCGCAGACAGCATGCCGAGGCCGAGCACGTCGACCTTCAGCAGGCCGAGATCATCGAGATCGTCCTTATCCCATTGGATGACCGTACGATCTTCCATCGCGGCGTTCTCGATCGGCACGAGTTCCGACAACGGCCCCTCGGAGATCACGAATCCGCCGACGTGCTGCGACAGATGTCTCGGGAACCCGATCAGCTGACCGACCAGCACCATCAATCGCCTGATCAGCGGGCTGTCGGGATCCAGACCCGCCTCGACGATGCGCTCGTCGCTGACCGCCTGGCCATCCCACCATTGAATCGAGCGCGCCATACGATCGACCTTCAGATCGTCGAGACCGAGCGCCTTACCGACATCGCGAATCGCGCTGCGCGGTCGATAACTGGTGACGGTCGCGGTCAACGCCGCGCGTCGCCGCCCGTACTTGCGGTAGATGTACTGAATGACCTCCTCGCGGCGCTCATGTTCGAAATCCACATCGATATCGGGTGGTTCGTTGCGCTCCTTCGAGATGAATCTTTCGACGAGCATCGACATGCGCGCGGGATCGACCTCGGTGATGCCGAGGCAATAACAGACAGCCGAATTCGCCGCCGACCCACGCCCCTGACACAGGATGTTGCGCTCACGCGCGAAGCACACGATGTCATGAACGGTCAGAAAATACGGCTCGTAACGAAGCTCTGCTATCAACTCGAGTTCATGCTCGAGCAAGGCTTTGACATGCTCCGGCGTACCGCCGGGCCAGCGTTTACATCTGCCGCTCTCGACCAGCTTGCGCAGGTAACTCGCCGGCGTATGACCCTCAGGTACGAGCTCGCGCGGATACTCGTAGCGCAACTCGTCGAGCGAGAAGTCGACGCGCTCGGCGATATCGATCGAGGCGCGCAACAGCTCGGCAGGATAGAGCTCGGCAAGCATCTCGAGATCGCGCAGATGCCGCTCGCCATTCGGCTGCAACGCGTAACCCGCATGCTCGACGCTGGTCCGTAATCGAATTGCCGTCAGCGTATCCTGCAATGCACGCCTGCCGCGTATGTGCATGTGCACGTCGCCGGCGGCTACCAATGGCAGCTCCACTCGTCTGCCCAGCGCGATCAACGCGGTGAGACGGTGCTGGTCGTTGCCGTCGCGCTCCAGTTCGGCGGCCATCCAGCTGCGCCCGGGGAAACAGGCCGACAGCCAGCCGGCGTCGGACTGCTCCGGATTTCGTCCCGGCAACCAGAGCGCCAGGCAATCCGGCAATGCGCGCGACGCCTCGCCTTCGATGTCTGCCCGCGTCAGCCGGTAAGTGCCCTTCTCCGCCGCGCGCCGCCCGCGCGTAATCAGTGCACATAACTGCGCATAGCCACGCCGGTTCGCGGCGAGCAACACGAAGCGTAATCCGTCGACCAGG
>JBLYYV010000134.1:0-2746 GCA_048550095.1 Gammaproteobacteria bacterium | reverse complement strand
TTCGATTCATCAAGGCCTGGGTCTTCGGATGATGCGCCTTACTGCCGAAGTAGGACGACACCCGGTTCTTCAGGTCGCGCGCCTTGCCGACATAGATAACGTTATCCCCGGCATCGAGCATTCGATAGCAACCGGGGCGATGACTCAGCGTCGCGAGAAATCGCTGCGAATCGAAATCGTCCGTCATCACCCAGCGTTATCCGTCGTTGATGGCGTCCAGTTCATCGCGAACCGTGCGGAAGACATCCTGAAACATTGCCGTCGTCAGGCGTCGCGTCTGCGTGTTATAGCGACTGCAATGGTATGAATCGATCAGCGTGACGCCGTCAGCGACAGCATGCCGCGCGCCGTGCGCGAAGCGATACGCCGACAGCTTGACGCCCGCCGCCCGAAGGATCGCGCGATGCGCGATCGTACCGAGCGCTAGAACGAGGCCAGGCCGCGGCAGGCCATTCAGCTCGCTCGCCAAATACGTATTGCACGAATTCACTTCCGCGGTGACCGGCTTGTTACCCGGTGGCAGACACCTGACCGCATTCGTGATCCGGCAATCCTGCAGTTCGAGTCCGTCTTCCACCGACACGCTCTCCGGGGCGGACGCGAAACCGAATTCGTGCAGGGTGCGATACAACAGGATTCCGGCGAAGTCTCCCGTGAATGGGCGGCCGGTCGCATTGGCGCCGTGCATACCTGGCGCGAGGCCGACGATCAGCAGGCGCGCGTTCGCGTCGCCGAAAGACGGTACGGGTCGAGCGAAGTAATCCGGATGCGTCGCGCGCACCGCCTCGAGGAATTCGGCCAGCCGGTCACAGCGCCGGCAATCCGGATCGAAGTGCTCCGCGGCGCGCATGGTCGCGGCGGCATCAATCCCCGGCATGAACGATGCGCTGATTCGCAATGCGCAGCGCGACCTCCATCGCCTGCTCATAGTTGAGCCGCGGGTCCACCTGCGTCAGGTATGCGTGCTTGAGATCGGTTTCCGATAGACCGCGCGCGCCACCGAGGCACTCGGTCACATGCTCGCCGGTCAACTCGAGGTGCACGCCGCCGAGCACCGAATCCATCGAATCGTGAATGCGGAATGCCGTCTCGAGTTCGCCGATGATGTTGTCAACGCGGCGCGTCTTGTAGCCCTCGCCGGTCGATTCCGTATTGCCATGCATCGGGTCGCACATCCACAGCACCGGCGTATCGAGCTCGCGCACAATCTCTATCAGAGGCGGCAGTTGCTCCTCGATCTTGCCGGCACCGAAACGATGTATCAGGATCAGGCGGCCCCATTCGCGCTTCGGATTCAGAACCTGCACGACGCGGCCGAGCTCGTCGGCCGACATCGCGCCACCGACCTTGACGCCAACGGGGTTTCGAATGCCGCGGAAGTATTCGATGTGAGCGCTGTCGGGTGCGGCCGTGCGCATGCCGACCCACGGGCAGTGCGTCGACAGGTTGTACCAGTGGCCACGATGCTCGAGGAAACGTGTCTGCGCCTGCTCGTATAGCAGATGCAATCCTTCATGCGACGTATAGAACTCGACGCGCCGCGTTGACGATATTTCCCGGCCGGTAATCGATTCGAAGAAGTCGAGACTGTCGGCGATGCGATCGACCAGCGAATGGTATTGCTTGGCGGACTCGGCATGACCGACGAAATCAAGATCCCAGTTCTCGGGATGATGGAGATCGGCGAATCCGCCGTCGATCAGCGAACGGATGAAATTGAGCGTCATCGCTGCGCGCTCATAGCCGCGCAGCATCAGCTGTGGATCCGGTTCGCGCGACTCCGCGTCGAACGCGATGCGGTTCACGAGGTCGCCCCGGTAACTCGGCAGTTCGACGCCATCGCGCGTCTCCATGTCAGCCGAACGAGGCTTGGCATACTGCCCCGCCATGCGGCCGAGCCGGACGACCGGGCGCTTCAGGCCGGCCGTCAACACGACACTCATCTGCAACAGGATCTTGAGCTTGCGCACGATATTTTCCGACGTGCATTCGTCGAAATTCTCCGAGCAATCTCCGCCCTGCAATACAAACGCGTTGCCCTTCTGCGCAGCCTCGATGTGGTCGCGCAGCGCCTCGATTTCCCAACTGGTCACGAGCGGTGGATTCTGGCTGAGCCTTTCGACCGCACCCATTACCGCTGAGGCATCGCGGTAGGTCGGCTGCTGGATCGCGTTGAACGCCTGCCAGCTATCCGGGCTCCATTCCTTGGTCTGTTTCGCTGTATTCATATTTCGTGTCAAAAAGATTTATTGATTCATGCTCATGACGTTGTAGACGAGCGCGACCCAGTCGTCGGGCTTGATAAAGCCCTGCCCCCAACGCTCATCGAATTCAGCGGTCGGCTTCGCCGCGACGACGCTGTCGAGACTCTCGCCCGCCTCGATGCGCTTGCCGACGCGCTCGGCCACGGTACGCAGCATGTCGGCGAACTCAGCAAGCTCCGCTTTGTTACTCAGCGGACCATGACCCGGGATGACTTTCGTTTCATCGTCGATACGTGCGAGCACGCCTTCGACGGCCGCGACCATGCCGGTCGCGGAGCCTCCACTATCGCCGTCGATGAACGGGTACATGCCGTTAAAGAAATTATCGCCCATGTGGACGACATTCGCCTCTTCGAAAAACACAATCGAGTCGCCGTCGGTGTGGGCTGGCGGCACATGTTCCGCCCGCACCGTATGACCGTTGACGTGAAACGTGACCTGGCTGTCGAACGTCACGACGGGCAGTGCCTCGCGTGGAGATG
>JBLYYV010000133.1:0-5088 GCA_048550095.1 Gammaproteobacteria bacterium | reverse complement strand
GGAACGGCCGCCACTCTATGACATCACGGAACACGACGACGAAGCATGGCGCGCCAATAAACTCGTCGTCTTCGAGGTGGACTATTACTACGAGCGCTCGGTCGAGAACGGCCTCGATGCCGCGCACAACGAATTCGTGCACCCGAAGCAGGGTGCGCCGGGCATGGTGCAGGACTTCCGCAACAAACCGATCGACGTGCAGAACGTCGGTCAGTTCGGCAGCAAATTCATGATCCCGTTCGAACAGGAGAAGGCCAAGGACGGACTGCTGGACGGCGAGATCGAGCGCAAACCATCTGAACTGAAAGCCGGTTCCGGACACGACGGCCCCAACGTTCTGATCACCTGGCTGTATCTCGGCGGCGACAATATTTTCCACCAGTATTTCTTCGAAGCGCCGATCGACGAGAACCGCACGCGCATCTACTTCGTCAACATGCGCAAGTTCATGCTGGATCCGGAGATGGATCAGAAGATCATCGACATCAACATGGAGATCGCGCAGGAAGACATCGATGTCATGGTCAACCTGCGACCGATCCGCACGCCGGAGACGCTGACGAAGGAGCTGCTCGTGCCGTCCGATCGGCCGATCGTCGTCTTTCGGGAGTTCCTCAAAGACTGGGAAAACAAAGGCTGGCGCATCGACATCAAGAAACTGAACGAAATCCGCGGGGACGCCGCCGTAGCCATACCATCGCCGGCGCGACGCACCGAGAAGAACTGGATCCTCGACCAGATTCCGACGATGTAGGCCAGTTCACGGAACCACCGTGCGCGGCTGGCGATCAGCAGCGCACGGGTTTTCGTGTCTCGCCGGACCTTTTCAGTTCGCCGGGAAGATCTAGCCTGACCCTGCGGCCACGTTGACGCGCCGCTTGCGCACTTCTTCACCGCCGGGCTGCAACGGCACGGTATCGAGCACCCAGTTGCCGCCTTCACGCCGGCCTGGCGACGGTATCGCGAACGCGACGTCCTGGCGCTTCGCCTGCAGCGACTTGAAATCGATCCGCCAGCCATTGGCGTCCCAGTCGGACAGCCACTCGCGGTAGCGCACGATGACGGCATCGCTCGGCACCAGTATTTCCTTGGTGTTGGTCGGCGGGGTCGACACGGGACTGAGCCGTTCGAGTACGTCGACATCCTCATGGACGATTGCAAGCGTCGGTTTCTCGATGCGGTCGTCGTACTCGTCTTCCAGCAACCAGCTGCGCATGTTCAGAAAGAAGATGCGCGTGTGGCTATCGTCGATCGGGGCCTCGAACAGGTATTGATGAAACGCGTTCTCCGCGGAGATGTCGATCCAGGTCACGAGCTGATTCGGGCCCTGGAACCACGAACCCGCACAGCCAACCCGCTCGCCGGTCTTATGGGGGTTCAGGTCGGTGTCCGGACTCTTCTTAGTCGGGTAGTGCATGTAGAACTTGCTCCCCCACGGAATTTCCTCGATCGGCGGCGCCGACGCTTGCTGTTCGGGTGACAGCACCGGGGTACCCTGCGCCGGATGCACGAACTCGTTATGAATCGGGTCGAGCCCGTTCTCCATCGACCGCTCGTAATTGCAGGCGACGTCATATACATACAGCTGCGCCTTCCAGCCCTCCTTGCCGTACTCCTCGACAGCATAGATCGGCGGGCGCTCGTCCTCCGGCAGGTCGCCGAGGAACGCGAACACGATCCCATATTTTTCCTCTACCGGATAGGAATCGACTTTTGCACGCGCCGGGGGCGTTTTGTCGGCCAATGACGGGATCCGCTGGCACTTGCCCGCGCCGTCATACTCCCAGCCGTGATACGGACAAATCGCGCGGCCGTCGCGCACCCAGCCGGCGCTCAGCGAGCCGCCACGGTGCACGCAGGTATCGGACAGGACATGCGCCTCGCCGGCACTGTCGCGAAACGCAACGAACGGCATGCCGAGAAGCTCGACGCGTAGCGGCTTGTCGTCGAGCACTTCCTCGGTGCGGGCGATTGGATACCAGAAATTGATGTACATGATTTTTCTTCCTTCGCGAACGGCCCTGCGGAGACGGCATTGGCGTTGCCGATCGTTCGATGAACGGCCTGACGCGGCCGCCAGGGCCTTATTTTCGCCCAATATACACAAACATCACACGGTGAAGCGTCCGTATGGCCGGTTCTCGTAACGACTTCGACCACAGCGCGGGCATCCGCCGGGAACTCGACGCGTTAGACTGCAACAAACCTCGACCGGAGCACGCAATGTTCATCAACAACTGGTATGCCGCCTGTATCGCGGACCGCCTCGGCGACGAGCCGCTGCAGGTCCGCATGCTCGGGTGCGACTTCGTGCTGTTTCGCGACAACGCGGGCACGATTCGTTGCTTCAGTGACCTGTGTTGTCACCGTGGCGCGTCACTGTCGGCCGGAGAATGCCGCGACGGTACGCTGGTCTGCCCGCAGCACGGCTGGGAATTCAACGGCACGGGTCGTTGCACACTGATTCCGGCCGGGACCAGGACGCCGACCGAGCCGCCGAAGCGCGCGCGCGTGCCTGCATATCCCGTGGAGGAAAAGTACGGACTGGTATTCGTGTTCCTGGGCGATCTCGATGAGGACGAGCGTCCGGCGATTCCCGACATCATGCCCGAGTACGACACCGGCGACTGGCACCACGGGGTGATCTCGCGACAGAAGGATATTAACTATCTGCGCATGACCGAAAACTACAACGACCCGTGTCATGTGCACTACATCCACGAATTCGCGAAATGGCTGCCGAAAGGCGTCACGATAGAAGATCACGAACTGACGGATACCTACGTCAAGGCGTTTCATGCATCGTGGGACTCGAAAGGAAAATGGAATTCGGAGACGGGCCTGTTGATGGAGTACACCGTCATCGGCTGCATGTCGCGCAACACCAACCAGCAACCCAACTATCCTCCGCAAATCGTGCTCGCCTGCGTCACGCCTATCGACGATTTCAATACGCAGATCCATATGATCCTGATGCAGCCAAAAGCGGGCGAGGAATCGGCCGAGCAACACCGCATGCTGATGGAGATGACCGAGCACCAGGTCATGGACGAAGACTACGCGGTACTCAAGACGACACGCCCGCGACTGGCGGCCTCCCCGTCGGAGGAATTACTCGTCGAGGCCGATGTGACACTGGCGCAATGCCGCAAGATCACGCTCGATCACGCCGCGAAGATGGGCGTCATCGATACGCGGGCGCTCGACGAAATCCGTGACACGCACATTCGCGTGATACCGTGCCCCGGGCATCGCAGCGACCCGAAGGGCTGGGTGCACAAAACGGTACCGCTGGTCGAAGCAACCGGCCGGCGCGGGGATTTGAAAGCCGCGAGCTAAACAGGTCGCCGGTTCGGCTAAGGAAACGCGTAGTCGATTGCAGCTCGCGTTGCCGCTCGCGCGCCGCCCATGAGCGGAATGCCGTGAGCCGCGATCAACGCGTCGAACTCCAGGCTCGCGATGCGCTCGAAATCGGGCTTCATCGATCCGCCCTCCTTCGTCATGTACTTCAGCCAAAGCGGGCCGATCATGAGTCGCTTGCGAAACCCCATCAACGGCATGGCGATTCGCGCGATGATCGAGTGTCGCTCGAGCGTGCCGTAATACTGGAGCGCGTCACAAGTGAGCAATATTCCGTCACCTCGGCGTAACAACATCACGCACTCCGGCCGCTTCGATTCACGGAACTCGATGATCTCGGCATCCGGCAGCGGCGTCGGTCCGCCTTCCCTGAGTTCCTGCGCCGGCACGGGCTCCGCATGATGGGTCGAACGTGCCTGGCACCAGAAATCCGCACCGAACCGGGCGACGGTATAGGCATCGTCGGCGCCATGAAAAAACCCCAGGCGCACGACATGACGCACGGTGCCGAGCGCCTCGAGGTCCGTTTCGCCCTGCGGCGATAAGCGGATCGGATTCACGAGCGTCAGTTCGTCGCCGTTGCGCACCACGATCATGTTACGGCTGACGCGCATCAGCGGAGCGACGTCGAACGCGCCGGGCGCGAAAAACAGGTCCGGCGCGATCTCGCGAATGGGATCGTGCGGCAACGCCAGCGGATAACGACTTGGATCGAATTCAGTCATATCCCGAGTGTAAGCCGATCGGTGACGGCCGCCAAAACCGATTCTCGCCTGATCCATTTTCGGCCCCATGACGAACCGTTTTGTATATGCTGGTCGCTCGAATGAATCCGACGTTTGAACATCGACAGGATCGCTAGTGCATGGCGCACGGCAGATTCTCGCGCTCGCCGCCATGTCACTGGCCTGGCCGGTCGTGACCGCGCAAACCAGGTTCGAGGAGTTGCCCGTCGCTCAGGGCGTCATGCTGATCGACTGGCGCGGCGATTATTCTGCCGATCAGCAGGAGAAGCTGCGCAACTGGCTCAGCACGGTCGGTCAGACCGTCACCCTGCTGAACGGTCGTCTACCGCGCGATACGATCAGGATCGAGCTGACGGCATATGCATCCGCCGGCGAGGCCGTGCCATTTGCGATGGTCAAGCGACGGAATCCGCAAGGCGTAGAGTTTTATATCAACCCGTCGCAGCCGCTCGAAGCCTTCGTAACCGACTGGACCGCATACCATGAACTCAGCCACCTGTTCATACCCTATCCCGGTAACGCGGACGTCTGGTTTTCAGAAGGGCTCGCGAGTTATTACCAGAACGTCCTCCAGTATCGTGGCGGACTGCTGACCGAGCAGGAAGCCTGGCAGAAACTCTTCAATGGTTTCATGCGCGGCCGCAACGACGACCGCCACAGCGAGATGTCCCTCGGTGACTTGTCACCGCGCATGCGCACGGAACACGCCTTCATGCGGGTCTATTGGAGCGGGGCGCTATATTTCCTGGAAGCGGATCTCGCGGTGCGAAAACACAGCGCTGGCGCCGCGCGGCTCGACACGATTCTCGCGGACTACGGCGACTGCTGCCTCGAGCAACGGCGCCGCTGGACGGGCCGACAGATCGCGGGAGAATTCGACCGCCTTGCCGGCGCGCGCATCTTCGTGCCGCTGTTCGAGCGCTACGCTGCGTCAATGGAGATCCCGGATTTCCAGCCGGCGCTGGCGGCCGCGGGGGTCGAG
>JBLYYV010000132.1:0-5332 GCA_048550095.1 Gammaproteobacteria bacterium | reverse complement strand
GTGACATTCCGCTCGGGGCAAAAACTCAAGGCAAGAGTGGAGGCGTATGCTGGAAGCGAGCAATAACGACGAACTTCCAGTCATCCCTGGAAAGCGCTATTTCACGATAGGTGAAGTCAGCGACCTGTGCGGTGTAAAGCCGCACGTGCTTCGCTATTGGGAACAGGAGTTCCCCCAGCTGAAGCCCGTCAAGCGGCGCGGCAACCGGCGTTACTACCAGCGCCAGGACGTCATCATCATTCGTCAGATTCGCAGCCTGCTGTACGAAGACGGATTCACGATCGGCGGCGCCCGCCAGAAGCTGATGGGCGAAGAGGCCAAGACGGACCATTCCCAGAGCCAGCAGGTCATCAAACAGCTCCGCCAGGAGCTCGAAGAAGTCCTCAAGCTGCTGCGGCGCTGAAACCTCTCGGTTCGCGAGAATCTCTCAGGTATTATTGCGGCTGCCGAGCCCGGTCGGGCTTGGCAGGTACGATCTACGGTCGGGGCGTGGCGCAGCCTGGTAGCGCACCTGCATGGGGTGCAGGGGGTCGGAGGTTCGAATCCTCTCGCCCCGACCATTATCGCTCGTACATAGACAAGCACTATTCACCGGTTGGCGAACGACACAAAGCTCGATAGCTAAATGGCCAATTCTCCCAACAAAAGATTCGGCGGTTTCGAAGGCAAGCTGCTGATCATCATCTCCCTGATGATGATCGCGTCCATCGGATTCATGGCGTATTTCAGCGAGCCGCCCGGTGAATCCCAGGCGGCGGAAGATGCCCAACAGCCGCTAACGATCCTGGTCGCCGGTGCCACCGGCCGTCAGGGCGGCGCGGTTGTTGATCAATTGCTCGAGCGAGGGCATGTCGTCCGTGGCATGACGCGAAAGCCCGACGGCACGAAAGCGCAGCGCGTTGCTGAAAAGGGCATCGAGGTCGTGCAGGGTGACTTTGCCGATCCGCAGTCCTTGCGCGCGGCGATGGAAGGCGTCGACGGCGTGTTCTTCTATACGGCGTTTTCGCCGAACGAGTTGATGTACGGCACGAATGTGCTCAGGGCTGCCAAGGCCGCCGGCGTCAAGCACCTCGTCTATTCACTGGGCGCGGCTGCCGACCCGGAGAACGGCATGGCGGGCTCCATGGCCGGGCAGATCGAGACGAAGATCCGCGAGAGCGGCGTTCCGTACACGATCGTGCGTCCGGTCGCGTTCATGGAGAACTACCGCGGGCAGCAGAAACGCATTACGCGAACGGGGATCGTCGATTCGCGTGCGCCGGACCGAATCGCGACCCTGATCGCCGTGCGCGACATCGGGTTCTTCGTCGGCGAGGCCTTCGATCATCCCGAGCAGTGGCTCGGACGCGCCGAGAATATCTCGGGCGATGAGATGAGCATGGAAGAGCTCGCCGCGACCTTCAGCCGCGTGGTCGGTCAGGAGATTCCCTACAACCGTATGCCCCTGGACGAGTACCTGGCGATGTTGCCCAAGCCGCTCCGGCCGCTGTTTCGCTGGTACGAGGAAGTCGGCTATTCGGCCGATACGGCCCGGTGGCGGGAGCAATACCCGGGCTTGATGACGCTGGAGGCGTATCTGATCGAGACGGGCTGGCAGGATTGGCAGCCGTCGCCCTGAGCCAGCCTTCAGACTGGGCTCGGCAGCCGGGCGCAGAGGGGTCGGGCGGACCGCCCGGAAGCGTCAGGAGTCCAGGAATTCCAGGGCCCCTGCGAGCAGCAGGCCCATCGCTATGAGCAGAATCCAGATAGTGACCATTCGATCGGTACTCTTTTGTAGTTTTCTAAGCGGCGCGGGCTTCAGTGTGACGCGCGGCGATCGTCGGTGACTGTGAACTCTGTCACATGGTGCCGAAATACTGAAGCCCGGCGTCCGTCCATGACCAAAATATTGACCGGCGCAGATCGCATTGATGTGCGTGTAAATTACTTAAAAACAATAGTTAAAGTCTTATTTCGTACGTATTTTAGAGATCAGCCAAAAGACACCAAGATGACTGCTCCAGGTTTGGCATAATTCGCCGGTGGAACCCAGGCAGGTCCAAAATTTCTTCTTCCTCGGGCTGGTACTGCTCGTCAGCGCCGTCTTCCTGTACCTGGTTTCAGGCTATTTTCAGCCCATCTTCTGGGCCGCGATTCTCGGCATCCTGTTCCTGCCCGTGCAGCGTGCGCTCGAGCGCAGGTTGCGCAACCGTCCTTCGCTGGTCGCCGTACTGACCGTCATCCTGATCTTTTTCACGGTGCTGGTGCCATCCCTGCTGGTGACGAGCGCCGTCGTCAATGAGGCCAGCCAGTTGTACCAGCGGATCCAGTCGGGGGAGATTGATCCCGGTGCGGCGCTGCGCTGGCTGCAGGGCTGGGTGCCCGGCTTGACGAGTTGGGCCGAGGGCCTCGGCATCGACGTGACGCAGTGGCCCCAGAAGGTATCGGAAATCGCCGTGAAGGCGAGCCAGTACGTCGGGGGCATGGCCCTGACCGCGGGTCAGAATGTCGCGAATTTCATGATCAAGTTCCTGATCATGCTCTACCTGCTGTTCTTCATCCTGCGCGACGGCGACCAGATGATGGAAAAAATCATCGCCGCGCTGCCGTTCGGCGACGACCGCGAGCGCGAGCTGTTCGGCAAGTTCGCCGAGGTGTCGCGGGCGACGCTGAAGGGCACGCTCGTGATCGGCGTTATCCAGGGCACGCTCGGCGGCATTATGTTCGGCGTTCTGGGCATTCAGGGTGCCGTCTTCTGGGGCGTGGTGATGGTGTTCCTGTCGATCCTGCCGCTGGTCGGGGCGAGCCTGGTCTGGATACCGGCGGTGATCTTTCTCGTCGTCAGCGGGGCGTATGGGAAAGCGCTGGCGATGGCGTTGTTTGGTGGCGTCGTGATCGGACTGCTGGACAACGTGCTGCGCCCGATCCTGATCGGCCGGGATACCAAGATGCCCGACTACCTGATCCTGCTGTCGACGCTCGGCGGGCTGTCGATCTTCGGCATTTCCGGATTCGTCATCGGGCCGATCATTGCCGCATTGTTCCTCGCGGTCTGGGCGATGTTCGAGAAGGAACACCGCGACCTGGACTGAGCACTCAGCCGGATTCGCCGTCCGAACGGATGTGCGCCGTCGTCGTAATCGCGAGTTCGTCGCCGCGCAACAGGCGATCTTCGATGCCGAGCAGGATCGGTTCACCGGTGCAGCGGTAGATGTTGATCTTGGCGTTGAAGACGTTCCGCGTCAGCCCGTGCTTGTCGTTGATCGACAGTTTACGAATCGTGAACGTCCCGTCTGCCTGTGCGCGTCCGGTCAGGTAGCACTTGATCGATTCGATCGCATCCCCCGAGAGTTCGAGACCGTTGAGGCGCGTCAGGTTCGTTTGCGCTTTCTCGACGAAGCCGATCGAGTCGACGTGGACGAGTTCCGGGTCGAAGTCGTCGTGTGCCGCCGGTTTCGTCAGGAACTCACCGACCATCACCTGGCCGGGTAACGCGCGATCGATCATGCGTGCGAGTTCGATCGTCACGTCACCGACGATATCGCTGGACATGGTCGGGTTGAGCCCCTCGGCCTGGTAGAACTCATAGCAACTGCCGATGTGAAAGCACGTGCGGAGCAGCGGCACGGTCCGGGCCAGGGCTTTGCGTCGCGCGATCGCATTGTCGGCCAATACCAGGTGCATGAAATGGTAAAGATGCGTGTTCGCCTCGATGCCGAGGTGCCGGTTCCAGATATAGAAGCCGTCGCCCGTGCTCGAACGCGAGAAGTCGATATTGAGTTGCCGGTGCAGCATCTTGCTGTGCGCCGAGTTGAGCGAGTGCGACAGGCTGTTGAGCTGCGTCATCTGCTCGAACGGGCTAAGCAGGCTGAAGCCCACGATGTCGAACAGTGCGACGGCTCTACTGGCGACGTAGCTCACGCTGTAGCGCTTGATCAGGCGATCGATGATCTGGCTTTCTTCATCGGTCGGCGTCAGTGGCTGGCGCAGCGTGACCTGCGTCAGGTCCGCTTTGAGCAGCTTTGCCGCATTACTGAGCTGCCGCAGTTCGAATCGACGGGAACCCGTCAGCATACGCACGATAAAAGAGTGCGGGTCGGACGTCGCGGCGGTGTCTTCAGGTGGCGCGCTTGCGGTGGAGAACACATAATCCGCGATGGCGTAGTGGTGCACGACCAGGAGCGTGATGCCGCCTTCCGATGGGGCCCATCCCAGGATGTAATTCTTGCCGAGCGACCAGATGGCATGCAGCTGCCGGTCCAGCTCGATCAGGTTGCCGCGCTGGCGCAGGTCGAGGCGTTCGTCCAGTCCGACGAACGCGTTCGTAGAGATGTTTTCCAGCATCCGCGCATCGAGATGCGGCTGGTATGTGTCGCGATAGGACAAGCGGTGTCTCACTGCTCAGTCAGCGGGTTGAGATGCCCGGTACCCGTAATTCCGGCATCTTAGGTCGGTAACAGTATTATCGTCACCTGGCACGCTAACTTGATCATGGGCCTTTCACCGATAATATGCACTCATAAATCCTCATAACAAGTACTTTAAATGCCTCCAGATATATCCGACGCCGTACTCGCGGAGCTGACTGCCTCCACCGACGCTTCAGGCGTCATCCAGGATCCCGCCGAACTCGAGCCCTGGGTGACCGAATGGCGTGGCCTGTATCACGGTCGCACCGGCCTGATGCTGGCGCCGCGAAACCGGGAGGAGGTTGCGGACATAATGCGGATCTGTAACCTGCATCGAATCGGGGTGGTACCCCAGGGCGGCAATACGGGTCTGGCCGGCGGCGGGATCCCCGATTCCAGGCCGGAGAGCCCGCAAATTCTTCTGTCATCGCGACGGCTGCGGCGCGTCCGCGAGATCGACGCGGACAATTACACCATCACGGCGGAGGCCGGCTGCATCCTGGCCGAGGTCCAGGCGGCCGCCGAAGAAGTGGATCGGTTGTTCCCGCTGAGCCTGGCCGCCGAGGGCAGCTGCAATATCGGCGGCAACCTGGCGACGAACGCCGGCGGCACCAACGTCCTTCGCTACGGCAATACGCGTGACCTCGTGCTCGGTATCGAGGTCGTGCTGGCCGACGGTCGCATCTTCGACGGCTTGCGCGGGCTGCGCAAGGACAATACCGGTTATGACCTGAAACAGTTGTTCATCGGCGCGGAGGGGACGCTCGGCTTCATCACCGCGGCAACCTGCAAGCTGTTTCCGCGCCCGCGAGACGTCGCGACCGCGTTCGTGGCTGTCGCCGATCCCGCGGCAGCGATCGAGTTGCAAAGTCGTGCCCGCATCGCGCTGGGGGATCAACTGAACGCGTTCGAGTTGATCAGCCGAACCGCCGTCGATTTCGTGC
>JBLYYV010000131.1:0-7006 GCA_048550095.1 Gammaproteobacteria bacterium | reverse complement strand
GCAATGCCCTGCACCTCTTCTCTCGTCGCGCCGACACAGGTCAGGTGGGGCGCCGCGCGCAGCCCGGTTTCATTGATGATGCGACTGACGATGCGGTGCGTCCGGTCGCGCGTGGATCCGTCCGCGCCATACGTCACCGAAACGAACCTGGGGTTCAACGGTGCGAGACGCTGGATCGAGTTCCACAATGTTTCTTCCATTGCCGGCGTGCCGGGCGGAAAGAATTCGAATGACACTTGCGGTCGATCAGCCATAGGTTCCTGTCCTCTGTAAATCCGCTACCCGCACTGCCAGCAGCAGCGCGTATTCCAATGCACGGCCCGGCAACCAGTTGCGCGTGACCACCCGGTAGCCGAGCTCGCTGAGTTCGGCGATCAGTTGATTCTCGATCGGGATGTCGTCCGTCATGGTCAGCTGTCGCGCGACCGGTTGCAGACGATCTGCGATGATCAAGCGTCCGCGCCGCCTCAACACTCGATCCGCTTCGCGCAGCCCGACCAGGCGATTGGTCACCGACCCCAGTACTTCATCGAGTACTACGACGTCGAAGGTACCGTCTGCGAACGGCAACTTCTCCAGTTCACCGCTGCGAACCGTACAGTTCGCGATACCGGACTGATGCACTCGCGATCGCGCGAGTAAGCGCATCCGTTTAGAGTTGTCGACGCCGACGATGCGCTTCGCACGACGGCCCAGCTGGCATAACAGGCCGCCCGCGCCACTGCCGACGTTCAACACATCGCCCAGGTCGTCGTCGGCGATCAACTCGTCGATGGCTTCGGCCAGATGTGAAGCTTCGGGTCGTGCAGTCGAATATGCGCCGACCGGTAGCGCGGCTCCCGACAGCGCGTCACGCTCGCGCTCGCGCTTCACTTCGGCGAGCGCAGTCGCATCGCTGGCGAGCGTTGCATCCTCGGTGCCCGCCAACTGCAGCGCCTTAAGTACGAATTCACGCATGACCGGCTCCGCGACGAGCCGATAATAAATCCATTGGCCATCGCGAAACTTCGTGACCAGACCGGCCTCGTCGAGCAGGCGCAAGTGCCGCGATACGCGCGGCTGACTCTGGTCCAGAATCCGCTGTAGTTCGCCGACGGTGGCTTCCCCGCCGGACAGCAGCGCGAGCAGTCGCATGCGGCTCGGATCGCCTGCCGCTTTAAGGGTCTGAACTGCTGCATCCAGTGACATGCGGGGGAATATAAAGGAATCTTTATATTTATTTCAAGGAACTGGTTTGCGGTTTCTTTTTTGCAAAATGATGGAATATCTCCAACTCACCGCGCCACTTCGCAATGGTAGTGTAAAATTCACGATATTTAGCCTTCAGGACGCGATTTGCGCCGATTTTCGAGAAACAGGCGGAAATGCGGCCTCAGGAAAGCTTGGCGCGGAGTATCTCGTTGACCTGGCCGGGATTCGCCTTGCCCTGCGTCGCCTTCATGACCTGCCCGACCAGAAAGCCGATGACCTTGGTCTTGCCGTCACGATACTGCTGAACTTGCTCCGGGCAATCCGCGATGACCTGCTCGACGATCGCCTCCAACTCACCCGAATCGCTGATTTGCTTCAGGCCGCGACTGTCGATGATGTCGTCGGCGGAGCCTTCGCCCTGCCACATGGCCTCGAACACTTCCTTCGCGATCTTGCCCGTAATCGTGTGGTCCGCGATACGGTCCAGCAACCCGGCCAGCAAGGCAGCGTCGACCGGGCTGTCGGCGACGTCCAGGCTGTCCTTGTTCAGCGCACCCGACAGGTCGCCGATGACCCAGTTCGCCGCGACCTTGGCCTCCGCCGAGGTCGCCGTCGCGACCGCCTCGAAGTAGTCGGCCATCTCGCGGCTCGATACCAGTACTTCGACGTCGTCGCGCTTGAGTCCGTAGTCGCTTTCGAAACGTTCGCGCTTCGCGTCGGGGAGCTCCGGTAACTCGCGGCGAATCGATTCGATCGTAGCGTCGTCGAGCTCGATCGGCAGAAGATCGGGGTCCGGGAAGTAACGGTAGTCGTTCGCCTCTTCCTTCGTGCGCATGGATCTCGTCTCATCCTGCACCGAGTCGTACAGGCGGGTTTCCTGGACGACCTTGCCACCCTCTTCGATCAGATCGATCTGGCGTTCGACCTCGAAGTTGATTGCGCGCTCGACGAAGCGAAACGAATTCAGGTTCTTGATCTCCGCGCGCGTCCCGAACTCTTTCTGCCCCATCGGACGAACCGAGACGTTCGCGTCGCAACGAAACGATCCTTCCTGCATGTTGCCGTCGGAGATCCCGAGATAACGAACGATCTGATGGATCTTGCGCATGTACGCGACCGCTTCTTTCGCCGAGCGCAGATCAGGCTCCGAAACGATCTCGAGCAGCGGCGTGCCGGCGCGGTTGAGATCGATGCCGGTCTCGCCCTCGAAGTTCTCGTGCACCGACTTGCCGGCATCTTCTTCCATATGTGCACGCGTGACGCCGACGCGCTTGATCGCACCGTCTTCGAGCGTGATATCCACGTGCCCGGGTCCCACGATCGGTAGTTCATACTGGCTGATCTGGTAGCCTTTCGGCAGGTCAGGATAAAAATAATTCTTGCGGGCAAAGACAGAGCGATGCGCGATCTCGGCGTCGATCGCCAGGCCGAAGCGGATCGCCTTGCGCACGACGCTGCCGTTCAGCACCGGCAGCACGCCCGGATACCCGAGGTCGACCAGGCACGCCTGCGTATTCGGCTCCGCACCATAGGCCGTCGAGGCGCCGGAAAAAATCTTGCTCTGCGTCGCCAGCTGCGTGTGAATCTCGAGCCCGATGACCGTCTCCCATTGCATCGTGGTCACTCTCCAACCAGCGCCGGGGCCTGGCGATGCCAGTCCGTCTGCTGCTGATACTGATGCGCGAAATTCAGCACAGCTTCCTCGCCGAACGCCGGGCCGATCAGCTGCAGGCCAACAGGCAAGCCATCGACGAAGCCACAGGGGACTGACGCACCCGGCAATCCGGCGAGGTTCACGCCAATCGTATAGATATCGTTCAGGTACATCTGCACGGGATCGTCGACCTTCTCGCCGAGCCTGAACGCGGGCGTGGGCGCAGTCGGACCCGCAATGATGTCCACGGACTCGAAGCACTTGCGAAAGTCATCGGCGATCAGCTGGCGCGCCTTCTGCGCCTGTAAATAATAAGCGTCGTAGTATCCCGCCGACAGCACATACGTGCCCGTCATGATGCGGCGCTTGACCTCGTCGCCGAAGCCTTCCTTGCGACTCAGCTTGTACAGCGACTCGAGATCCGTAGCGCCCTCGGCGCGATGCCCGAAACGCACGCCGTCGAAACGCGACAGGTTGGAAGAACACTCGGCCGGCGCGACGATGTAGTACGTCGGCACGGACGCGCCGATATGCGGCAACGACACCTCCTCGACGAGCGCGCCCAGCTTCTCGAACTCGGCCACCGCTGCCTTGACGCACTCGGCGCTGGCTCCATCGAGACCGTCGTCGAAAAATTCCTTCGGCACTCCGACACGCTTGCCGGCCAGCCCTTCGCCATGCCGTGGATCGAGTGCCTGCCGGTAGTCCGGCACGGGTTTGTCGGCCGACGTCGAGTCCCTGGAGTCGAATCCCGCCATCGCAGTCATCAACAGCGCCGCATCTTCTGCGGTCAGCGTGAAGGTGCCGGCCTGATCGAGGCTGGACGCGAACGCGATCATGCCGTAACGGGACACGCGACCATACGTCGGCTTGAATCCCGTCAGGCCGGTCAGCGCCGCGGGCTGACGGATGGAGCCACCGGTATCGGTGCCCGTCGCCGCCGGCACGAGCCCCGCGGCAACCGCCGCGGCCGATCCGCCGGACGAGCCGCCGGGCGAGCGCTCGTAGTCCCAGGGATTGGCGACCGGACCGAAATAGCTGGTCTCGTTCGACGAACCCATCGCGAACTCATCCATATTGGTTTTGCCGACGACGACGACGCCGGCCGCCGCCAGGTTCTCGACGACGGTCGCATCGTATGGAGATACGAAGTTCGACAACATGTGCGAGCCGCAGGTGGTGCGGATGCCGCGGGTGCAAAAAATATCCTTGTGGGCAATCGGTACGCCGGTGAGCGGACCGCCCTCCCCGACTGCCAAACGGGCATCGGCCGCATCGGCTGCGGCGAGCGCCTCGTCCGCGGTCACCGTAATAAAAGCGTTAAGCGCATCGTTATGGCGGGCGATGCGCTCCAGGCTGGCTTCGGCGAGATGCCGGCTCGTGACCGACCCGTCGCGCAGGGCCGAGGCAATTTCGCTGATTGTCTGTCTTTCCACCGCGCGTCGCCTAGTCGATGACCTTGGGAACCCGATAGAAGCCTTGCCCGGTCGCCGGCGCGTTCTGCTGATACGCGTCCCGATGATCGGTCTCGGTGACCTCGTCGTCGCGCAATCGCTGAGCCATGTCGAGCGGGTGGGCCATCGGCACGACGCCCGTCGTGTCGAGCTTTCCGAGCTCGGCCACGAGATCGATGATGCTCGTCAGCTTGTCGACGTAGTCCGCGATCTCATCCTCGCTCACTTCCAGACGAGCGAGATGCGCGATGTGTTCGACATCACGAGTAGTCAGTGCCATGGGACAGATTCCGGTGGGGCCAGGCCCCGGGGACGCCAATGATAATCTCCGGTTGCCCAAAATCCCACTGATTGCTAGAGTGGCGGCGTTTTACGGGTTGTTATTCGCGAGTCTCCTCAATGCTGAAAGGGGTTCTCGGCTATTTCTCCAACGATCTTTCGATCGACTTGGGAACTGCCAACACACTTATTTACCTCTCGGGTCACGGGATCGTGCTCGATGAGCCTTCTGTAGTCGCTATCCGCGAAGAACCCGGGCGTGGAGGAAAGAGCGTCGAAGCCGTCGGCGTCGAGGCCAAGAACATGCTGGGCCGCACGCCCGGCAACATCACGGCCATTCGACCGCTGAAGGACGGCGTCATTGCAGACTTCACGGTGACCGAGAAGATGCTGCAGCACTTCATTCGGAAGGCGCATCCCGGCCGGTACTTCCGGCCCAGCCCGCGCGTGCTCGTGTGCGTGCCGTACGGCTCGACCCAGGTCGAGCGGCGCGCGATTCGGGAGTCCGCCGAGGGCGCGGGTGCGCGGAAGGTCTTCCTGATCGAGGAACCGATGGCGGCCGCAATCGGCGCCGGCATGCCGGTCCACGAGGCGCGCGGCTCGATGGTCCTGGATATCGGCGGTGGTACCTCGGAAGTCGCGATCATCTCCCTGAATGGCATCGTCTACGCCGCATCCGTGCGCGTCGGCGGCGATCGCTTCGACGAAGCGGTCATTAATTATGTGCGCCGCAATTACGGCATCCTGATCGGCGAGGCGACGGCCGAGCGTATCAAGCACGAAATCGGCTCGGCGTACCCCGGCGAAGAGGTCAAGGAACTCTCCGTCAAGGGCCGCAACCTGTCGGAAGGCGTGCCGCGCAGTTTCAGCCTGAACAGCAACGAGATACTCGAAGCACTGCAGGAACCGCTGCAGGGCATCGTCGGCGCCGTGAAGGGTGCGCTCGAGCAGACGCCGCCGGAACTCGGCGCGGATGTGGCGGAGCGAGGCATCGTGCTGACGGGTGGCGGCGCATTGCTGCGTGATCTCGACAAGTTACTCATGGAAGAGACGGGGCTGCCCGTCGTGGTCGCCGACGATCCGCTCACCTGCGTCGCCAGGGGCGGCGGCCGCGTGATCGAATTGATGGACGAACACGGACCGGCCGTCTTCGGATTGGACTAGGGGGCAGCTTAAATGGGGTCAGGCCCCATTTTTTTCTGGATTAAGGATTGAATGGGGTCAGACCCCATTTTTTCGTTACCGATACTGGAATTCCGACGGTCTGTCGGAAAAAATGGGGTCTGACCCCGTTCTGGGACGCGCATGGCCTTCAGCACACCCGACAGCGACCAGCGCGCATTTCGCGAACCGAGCCTCGGACCACGCACGGTCATCATCTGCATCCTGTCGATCGGCCTGATGGCTCTCGACAACCAGAACGATCACATGCAAACCGCGCGGAGCGTGCTCGCGACCATCGCATACCCGATTCGCGTCCTGATCGACGCGCCGTCGTCATTGGGCCACTGGCTCAGCGAAGGCGTGTCGACCCGCGGCACCCTGCTGTCCGAGAATCGTGAACTGAACGAACGCATCCTCGTTCAGGATGCGCGCCTGCAGCGCATGGCCGCGCTGGAAGCGGAGAACGCCAGGCTGCGTGCACTGCTGGATTCGACGGCCAAGGTGGGCGATCGCGTTCTCGTCGCCGAGATCATGTCCGTCGACATGAACCCATTCCGCCACAAGATCGTCGTGAACAAGGGCAGCAGCGACGACGTCTATGTTGGGCAGGCGCTAATCGATGCGCAGGGCGTCATCGGGCAGGTTACGCGCGACCAGCTGTATTCCGCCGAAGCACTGTTGATCACGGATGTCGATCATGCGTTACCGGTGGAGCTGTTGCGCAACCAGTTGCGCACGATCGCCGTCGGCACCGGCGACCTCGAGAAGCTATCGCTGCCGTTTCTGCCGCGCAATGCCGACGTGATCGAAGGTGACCTGCTGGTCACGTCGGGCCTCGGTGGGACATTCCCGCCCGGCTATCCGGTCGGCGTCATCAAGGAAGTTGCGGGCGACCGTGGACAGCCGTTCCTGGCCATCGAGGCGGTCCCGGCGGCGGCGCTGAATCGCATTCGGGAGGTCCTGCTGATCTGGCCGGACCCGACGGGTACGGTCGCGATGGCGACAGAAGCCGAAACCGATACCGGAGATCTCGCTGCAGAACAGGCCGCGGCGCCGGACTCCCAGGATCCCGTGATTGAGCCCCCCGCGCCGGACGCATCAGCTGATGCGCAAACCGAAGCAACGGCGAACGATGACGCCCTCGCGGCTGCGCCGGCAGCCGGCGACGAGCCCGACCCGGAGGCGCAGGACTGATGCCGAGGCGCAAGGCACCAAGCTGGCCGGTCTGGATCATCTTCGTCGCCGCGACCGCGTTGATGACGGT